>CAYZQE010000006.1:0-53852 GCA_964480635.1 uncultured Gammaproteobacteria bacterium
AAGAGCCTAAGAAAGCAGAAGCTAAGAAAGCAGCGCCTAAGAAAGCAGCGCCTAAGAAAGCAGCGCCTAAAAAGGCAGCTGTAAAAAAAGACGCTGAGTAGTCTTTTATCAGATGGCCTGCACTTTACTAAAGTGCAGGCCGCTTTATCAAACTAAATTATTGAGGAAATTAACGTGGCAATTACAGCATCGTTAGTCAAAGAACTTCGTGAACGCACTGGTGTGGGCATGATGGAATGTAAAAAAGCATTAGTAGCCGCTGATGGCGACATCGAAAAAGCAGCTGAAGATATGAGAAAGTCAGGCGCAACAAAAGCCGACAAAAAAGCAGGCCGAATTGCGGCTGAAGGTGGCATTGAATTATTAATGTCTGATGACGGTAAATCGGCTGTTATGCTTGAAGTTAACAGTGAAACTGATTTTGTATCAAAAGATGACGGCTTTAAGCAATTTTTAACTGATGTGGCTACGGTCGTATTAAGCGAAAAGCCTGCTGATGTTGCAGCACTTAATGGCATGAAAGTCGCTTCAGGCTCAACAGTTGAAGAAGCACGTACGGCTTTAATCGCTAAAGTTGGCGAAAACATTCAAGTACGCCGCTTTAAGGTTATGGCTTCTGAAAATGGCAATATCATGTCTTACTTGCATGGTACTCGTATCGGCGTATTAGTTGACTCATCAGCAGCTGAAGAAATGGCGAAAGACATTGCAATGCATATTGCAGCTGTAAACCCAATGTTTACACGTGAAGATGAAGTGCCTGCAGAAGTGCTAGAAAAAGAAAAGGGTATTTTAATAGCTCAAGCAGAACAAAGTGGCAAGCCACCAGAAATTATCGAAAAAATGATTGTTGGTCGCGTTAAAAAATACTTAGCTGAAATTACTTTAATGGGTCAGCCTTTTGTTAAAGATCCGGATCAAACAATTGCTAAATTATTAAAGTCGGCTGATGCTGATGTGGTTACTTTTTGCCGTTATGAAGTGGGCGAAGGCATTGAAAAGAAACAAGAAGACTTTGCCGCAGAAGTAGCAGCACAAGTTAAAGGCTAAGTTGTTTTCAACATAGTTTTAAAAAAGGCCGCATTTGCGGCCTTTTTTTAAAAGTTTTTGAACGTGTCAGCAATAGTTCGATTCACTTCTTTCGACACCTTAGGAAGCTTGTTTTCTCAATTCGCCGTTTAAATTACTTTGTCTAAAGCGGTAATAAGCTGTTTAGAAATGGCATTAATAACGGGCACTGAGACAGAATTTCCAAATTGTCTGTATGCTTGGCAATCAGATACAGCATCGACAATAAATTTATCTGGAAACCCTTGTAGCCTAGCGCATTCCCGTGGTGTTAGTTTTCTAGGTCGCTTGTTTTCATTAGATTGATCTATAAGTATTTCACTTCCATCTTTATAGTATCTAGCGCTAATAGTATTGGTGTATTCACTGTCTTCGGTCACTACTGAGTAACCAAATCCATTACCTTTACGAAGATGCTCTTTTTTTCTTCGTTCATGCCCATCCAATAGTTTTTGAGAAATAGTGTATTTAGGGTCTATTTGAGATGCCTTTTCTAAAATATTACCAACTTTTGTTTTCTTTAATAATGGTTCTGGCCAACTAAAAAATGAGTCTATATTTTGAGAATTAAAATAATCCTTATTAAGGCCGACTATAAAAATTCTTTCTCGATTTTGAGGCAACCCAAAATCTCTTGCTTTTAATACTTTAAAATCTACCCAGTAATTTAATTTTACAGATAATGCTTTACGGGCTTCATCTGACATTGGCACTTCAGATGGGACATTATCGCTGTACTCACCTCTTAGTGTTTTTAAAATAGTATCTAATGTTTTACCTCCATTATGCCCCTTTAACTGTTTAACATTTTCCAATAAAAATGCTTTAGGTTTTTTATCAGCAAGTATTCGTTGAATTTCAAAAAACATTGTACCTCTAGTGTCTAAAAAACCTTTTTTTAGCCCAGCTTGGGAAAATGATTGACAAGGGAACCCGGCTAACAAAACATCATGAGATGGTATTTCACTAGAAGGTATTTTAGTTATATCTCCTTTGGGTAATTCCCCAAAATTAGCTGCGTATGTTTTTTGAGAGAATTTATCCCATTCACTTGAAAAAACGCATTCACCACCAAGTTTTTGGAAAGGCAGTCTTATACCTCCAATACCTGCGAATAAATCAATAAAGTTAAATTTGTGAGATGTATTTTTGTTTCTCAACGGAGCAGTGTCTGGTAACGACTTTATTGTTTCCCACTTAGAGGGTGAAGGTTTATGTTCACCAATTTCCCAGCTACGAACAGTCCGTTCACCAGAGTTGTTTAATCCTAGTAAGGTTGCAAACTCGTTTTGAGTCATCCCCATATTTATTCTTTTTTGCTTGATGTAAGTATTGATGTTGTTTGTTTCTAACTCGCTCATCACCTTTGTTTATCCTGTATATTACCCGGCAAGAATATCATTGCATTTGCCTGCATGCAATATGTTATATATATTGCTTTTAATTTTTTAAGGATGATTTAATGTTAGATTTAAATACTTTGTTTAATCAGCGGTTAATTGTACAACCACCGTCTTTTCATGATGATGAAATGGAAATGTTGTTTGAGTTTTTTATGGTTGAATTAAATTCATCTGCTGATAAAGCTCTTGATTCTGATGTGTTTCTTCTAAGTTTGACTTCGATGTTAAATAAAAGTGATACAAATGATTGTAGGCTTTATTTGAATGGACGTTTCTTAAAGGCATTTCCAGAGTTTTATGCTTTTATTAAAAATATGAATGCAACAAGTTCTGTAGAAGTGAACTGTTGTGAAAAAATTGATGCGATACAAAGGCCCAATGCAGTTGATTATAATTGCATGAAAATTAAATCTATTAGTAATGCCTTACATTTAACAAGATGGACAAGAGAACAAACTCTAAATGAGAGACAAGGAGGGGTATCCGTTCTTGGAAGTACCTCTGAGCTATTACTAAACCGAGCTCTTGATGTTTTAGTTTCAGAAGAAAACTATTTCTTTAAGTCTTCATCTATGCAGCCACAAATTAGGTCGTACGGTGATTTTGTAATTATGTGTCAACCAAATAATTTATGGATGTCTGTAAAATCTGGTTTTTCTCGAGAGCGTTTACTGGCATCTGGTTATACAAATGATGTTATAGGTGTCGGTTTTTTTCAAGATGCAACAGAATTTACAAACAAAAAAAGATTGAAAAACTTTAAAAAGGCAGGGTTTTTAGCTATTTATCTACCAGATGAGCCAATTACTCAAGTGCAAATTCAATCAGGTATAAGTACCTATGACGCTGTAAAAAACGAGTATGGAGAATCCATGCCACTCAATATTAATGAGACCCCATTATTAAGGAAGTTATCAAGTTTACACTCTGACTTGAAGGAGATAGTAGATATTGATTTAAAAAGCCGTAATTTATCCGATTTTTAAAAAAAGGTAATTTTACATCGTCCTAAAAAAGCACTCAGCAAGCATTAAAGGGCTTGTTTGGCTAAGTCAGATATTAGGCGCTGTTGGTTTGAGCTAGTTTAAAAACCTAAAGCTTTCAACAGACCAGTTTTTTTTTGAAGCTGTTAAAATCAAGCAAGATGAACCCCCTCTATTGCGTTGCTCCCCAGCAGCACCCGGGTTCATTACCCAAGGTAACTTATAATCATCAATGACTTTTTTATGGGTATGCCCATAAATAATAGCCCTAGCTTCTGAATGTGCAAGTCTAAGAGCTTCATGGTCGGGTGTGTGCATACCATGCTTATGTCCATGTTCTATTTTTATAATGCCCCCAGGTAAATTTAACTGAGCTATTTGGGGTAGGGCATCAACAACATCAATTTGATCTTCTGGCCATGCTTCGGCGTAATCATTATTGCCTGCAACCGCAACTATCTTACCTGTTTTAGGCTTCATTGACGTTAATATATTGGCATCACATATATCACCTGCATGTATCGCTATATCGCATTGGGTGATGAGCGCTTCTATTTCGGGGTGTAATACAGAATGTGTGTCAGAAATAATAGCAACCGTGACTGTTTCAGGCATAAAAAAGTACTCAACTTAATGATTAAAAAGCATATTGACTATACGCATTAGAATGTCATTATATAGTAATTGATAAGCGTTCTCTCTATTCCTGTTTAAATAGAAAATTTAGAGTATGCTGAAATATAAAGTTAATATAGGATATAAAATGATGAAAAAATTATTAGTTCTATCTGGGCTTGTTGTAAGCTGCTTATCAAATCAATTGATAGCTGCTGATTTTTCGGTTATTGAAGTGAAGCCCAGTATTTATATGCTTCAAGGCGTAGGTGGCTTTACAGGTGGTAACATTGGTTTATCTGTTGGTGATGATGGGGTCATTATGATTGATGATTCGATGCCTCCATTCTTAGATAAAATGAATCAAGCGGTTGCTAGCATTACTAAACAGCCCATTAGCTTTTTAATTAACACGCATGTTCATGGTGATCATACCGGTAATAATAAAACAATGGGGCAGGTGACGACCATTGTGGCGCATGAAAATTTACGTCTTAATATGCTTAAAAAGGGTGTTAAAACTAAAGAAGGTATGAAACCAGCGCCTTTGTCGGCTTTACCTGTGATTACGTTTAGTCAATCTATAAATTTTCATTTAAACGGTGAAGACGCTCATGTTTTTCATGCGGCTAATGCTCATACTGACGGTGATGCCATTATTCATTTTACCAAGGCTAATGTGATTCATACGGGTGATACTTTTTTTAATGGTATATATCCTTACATTGATATCAATAATGGCGGCAGCGTTAATGGCTATATTGCTGCTCAACAAAAAATATTAAGTTTGAGCGATCAAGAGACAAAGATTATTCCTGGTCATGGGAATTTAGCGAATAAGGCTGAGTTAACTGCTGCCGTTAATATGTTAATAGACTCGAAAAAAATAGTTTCTAGCTTGATTGATGAGGGTAAAACAGAAGATCAGGTTGTCTCTTTAAACCCGTTAAAAAAATACCATGATGCTTGGTCTTGGCGTTTTATTACGACTGAAAAGATGACGCGTCAGGTTTACAAAAGTTTGAAAAAATAGAGTAATAATGATGCTGAGATATAATTGAGCTACTCAGCGTCATTGTTAACTATATTTTTAACGTATATAACGAATCAACTTCTGCAACGTATGGTTTAATTTTGCGAATCATATCTGCGAAAATTCTAGGGTTACCACACACAATATGCCCTGTTTTTAAAAAGTTATCAGTACCATGAATATCGCCCACAATCCCACCAGCTTCACGTACAATAATGGCACCTGCTGCAATGTCCCAAGGTTGTAAGGCAACTTCCCAAAAGCCATCTACTCTACCTGCTGCAACATAAGCTAAGTCTAAAGCCGCTGAACCAGCTCTGCGTATATCTGCTGCCGTATCAAAAAATGAAGTCATCATTTGGTTATGGACAGGTAATAATTGACGATTTCTAAAAGGAAAGCCCGTTGCTAAAATGGCATCACGGGTTGATACGATAGGGTTAACTCGAATGCGGCGGTCATTTAATGTTGCGCCATTGCCTCGGCTTGCTGCAAATAGTTCTTGCTTAAAGGGGTCATAAATAACGCCAAGTTCTAGCTTACCCTTATGTTGTAAAGCGATAGAAACGGCATATTGTGGGTAGCCATATAAATAATTGGTTGTACCATCTAAAGGGTCAATGATCCAAACATAATCATTGCCTTCATGTTTGCCCGATTCTTCAGCCATAAACCCATGTAAAGGAAAGGCTTTACGAATCACTTCAATGATTTTTTCTTCTGCTTGTACATCAACTAAGGTGACAAAATCATTGGCTGCTTTTTGGCTGATTTTTAAATCAGGCACTTTAGGAATATTTTTTATAATGATATCGCCCGCAGCACGAGCAGCGCGAATGGCAATATTTAGCATAGGAGTCATGGCATTTTTTCACAGAGGAACTAGAATGGCGCGCATTCTAACAATTGTTGTACTTATAAGTAATGATTAATCTTCAAAATATTAAAATAATTCTGGTTGAAACCACACATCCTGGCAATATTGGTGCAGTAGCCCGAGCCATGAAAAATATGTGCCTAGATAATCTGGCCTTAGTGAACCCACAATGTACGGTTGGAGAAGTCGCTTTTGCACGTTCTGCAGGTGCCCATACGGTTTTAGATAAGTCTCAACGGTTTGATAATTTGCAGCAAGCTGTTGCTGACTGTCATGTGGTGTTTGGCACCAGTGCGCGCATTCGTTCTATGCCTATGCCGTTTGTTACGCCAGAACAGGCTTGTAATGAGATCAGTAACAAAGAAAAAGATATTAAAGTGGCTATTGTTTTTGGCCGCGAACATTCGGGTTTAACCAATGACGAAATGGATTGCTGTCACTATGCATTAACAATTCCTACGAATGAAAATTTTAGCTCACTAAATTTAGGTGCAGCGGTGCAAGTTGTTAGTTATGAGTTATTGAAACATAGCCAAGATGCATCAACAGCGATTCCTAAAAATGAAATTGAGCGTGCGAGCATGAGTGAATTACAGGGTTTCATTGAGCATTTAGAAAAAACCTTAGTCGACATTGATTTCTTAGACCCTGAAAACCCAAAATTACTCATGAAACGTTTAACGCAGTTATCAATGAGGCAACAGCTCACGCAAAATGAAGTCAGTATATTTCGGGGTATTTTAACGGCAATTAATAAGAAAACATCATGAGGTATCAATGTTAAATGAGAAGGCTTATTCGCTGTGATTAATATATTTTAAAATCATGATAGAAATAATTGAGCTGATAAGAAAGCCTAAAATAAAATTACTTAAGTCAGTATCAATGGATGTGCCAATGATATGACCTAACGGAATAGCAATAAATGTTGAAATTGAACCTATAATTCCAGCGCCAATACCAGCTAAACGTCCTAAAGGTTCCATAGCTAATGCATTTAAGTTGCCAAATAATAACCCTACTAAAAAAAATAAAATACTTAAGTAGCTCATGGCTTCAATAAGGTTTAGTGGGGATTCTTTAAAGTTCATATAAACTAATGTTGTTAAGCTTAGCGCTATGATGGCTGTAAGAGCGCTCCAAGAAATTTTTTTAGATCCAAAGATAAGCACCCATTTTGCATTTAATAAGGATGCAAAACCAAGTGATGCGGCTAGTGCTGCAAAGTAATAAGGAAAATAGTCGCCCGTGTGATAGATATTTTGAAAGATATGCTGTGAAGCACTGAGGTAGGCTAAAAATATACCAAAGGTTAAACCGCTGATGACGGTGTAGCCAATGACTGATTTGTTTTTAAAAATAATGATGGTGTTAGTGATAATGTTAGAGAAATTAAAGGCTTGTTTATGCTCTTTTTTTAACGTTTCTGCTTGGCGTAGAGCAAACCATATTAAAATAGCCAATGAAAATAGTGCGGTGAAAATATAAATCATACGCCAGTGGCTTAGGCTTAAAATCCAATAACCAAGTGTTGGCGCAATGATGGGTATGATAATAAAAATAGTCATCATAAATGACATGATACGAGCCATTTTATTGCCACTAAAGCTATCTCGAACTATTGCCATGGTGACAATACGTGGGCTTGCAACGCCAATGCCTTGTAAGCATCTGCCAATTAGCATGGTATTTAAATCATTGGCATAGATAGACAATAAGCTACCGCAAATAAATATGCTAATACCAATGTAAATGGTAGGTTTACGTCCGATGCTATCAGCCAGAGGGCCGTAAAAGTATTGACCAAAAGCAAGACCTAAAAATAGAGTCACAATAATCAGTTGTGTCTCTTTACTTTGTGCCAGATTAAAGTCATCGCCGATAATGGCTAAAGCGGGCAAAATAGAATCGATTGAAAGTGCCGTTAGTGATGTGAGGAACGCCATGAGGGTAACAAACTCAACATGGCCTAGTGTTTTTGCGGTGGTCATTATTTTAGTGCTAAAGAAACAAAACCAATAATGCAGATAACGAGTAATATGGCTCCCGTAATACGACGGAACAGTTCATCATTTTGTAAGATCATATCGTGTACTTTTAAACCCAATAAATGGCCTAGCCATGCTGCAGGGAGGAGTAATAATGCACTATAAAATTGAAGGTCGACAGAAAATATGACAAATGTAGTCATTTTAATACTGACTAAAATAAACCAAAGAGCGAATAAGGTGTCTCGTAATTGGTTTTTATTAACATGCTGCATAAACACCGCAACCATTAAGGGTGCGCCGGTTAATGACGTACCCGACACATAACCCCCTATGATGAGCAGTGATTTATCGGTCCAACCTGATTTGCTTTTAATCTGGTAGTTAATTATCCACATGATAGAGTATAAAAAAGTAACGCTATAAATGATGATGACAAGCAAATTATTAGGCAAGTTTAAGAGCCCAAATACACCGATGAGTTTGGCAGGAATAATAAATTTTAAAGCTTGTTTTGTGTAGCCCCAATCAATATTTTTAAAGCGTTTATAAAGCGTTAAGCTAGTAAAAAACAGTAAGTGTAAGCCGACTACTGGCAACCAAAATAATGGGGAATCGTCAACCATTATCATAAGCGGCAGGCCTAATGCGGCCCCACCAAAGCCCAAGCCACTACGCACAAACCCTGACCAGATGAAAACGAAAATGCTCGCTATAATCTGCGGTTGAGATAATTCATTAACTAAGTAATTGTCAAATAATGGATCAAGCATTTCTGGCCTTAATAATTAGACTCTTCTTTGAGGCCTAAAAGCGCATCTTTAAGGCTGCTTGTTGCTGGCTCATCACCCAGCCAAATTTTAAGTAAGGCTTGGTTAAATTCGGCCCCTGCAATGGTCACTTTATCAGTGCCGTTTATACTAAATGTGGTGCCTTTTTTTATCGTGTAATCAAACATTAAAACATCATTTTCTTTAACACCTTGGTATTGTGCTAAAAGTTGATCAATGCGACTTTTAAGGTTTTTGAATTCATCGCTAGTTAGATTATCTTCAAATCCATCTATCATGCTATCGATCATTTTTTCTTTATTAATTTCGTCATAAACAATGTGCATGACTAAGCGCTTATCACCGTTTTGGGTAATGACAATATTCGCATCTTGGCTAGGCGATTCTACATATAGTGCAGCAGCATAAATTTTAAAAAATATTTTATAGCGAATGCCTGCGCCATTTAGTTTTAAATTAGTGTTTTCAATGCGGTCTGTAAATTGCACTCCTGCGACTTCAACAGCCGAGACATTAAAAGAGAGTAAAGCAAATATAAAGAGTGATGAAATCTGTTTTAACATGATCGTTTTTCCTTTTATTGTGAACTCGCTATCCTGCATTTTTTAGGTTTCAGAGTAAACAGAATTTAGTGTTTTTATATGAAATATTAAATATAAAGAGTAGAAGTATTAAATGTTTTGATAGATCAATAAAAGTGTTGCAAAAGTATTAAAGATGGGAAATAATCAAACAGCCTCGTTCATGCTTTTGAATGGGATAATAATAAAAAATTTAACCAGTGTTTGTTGGTTAATTAATAATCATCTGAGGATAACAATGAAAAGACGTGACGTATTAAAAAGCGGCCTTGCGGCTGCAATAGGCACAGGCGCGGCTCTATCTGCTGCACCTGCTTTTGCTAAAAAAGGTAAGCGAATTGAAATTACCATGGTTTCTACATGGCCACGTGACTTTCCTGGGCTAGGAACGGGTGCTCAACGTTTTGCTAAACGCTTAACGGATATGACAGACGGTCGTATTACGGTTAACTATTTTGCCGCTAATGAGCGTGTAAAAGCATTTGACTCATTTGATGAAGTGGCATCAGGCAACGCGCAAATGTACCACGCCGCTGAATACTATTGGAAAGGCAAACACCCAGGCTTTGCTTATTTCACATCAGTACCATTTGGTATGACGTATAACGAAATTAATGCTTGGATTCAGCACGGTGGTGGCCAAGAATTATGGGATGAGCTGGCAGCAGGCTATGGCTTAAAATGTTTGCCTTGTGGTAACACCGGTGTACAAATGGGCGGTTGGTTTCGTAAAGAAATGAACTCTGCCGCTGATTTTAAAGGCTTAAAAATGCGCATGCCCGGCTTAGGTGGCGACGTTATTGCTAAGTTAGGCGCTTCACCTGTTTCATTACCTGGCGGACAAATTTATGAAAACCTAGTGTCTGGTGCGATTGATGCCACTGAGTGGGTTGGTCCTTGGAATGATAAATTCATGAAGTTTTACGAAGCCGCTAAATATTATTACTACCCAGGTATGCATGAGCCAGGTGCTATGTTGTCTTTAGGTATGAATAAGAAATTTTGGGATGGCTTGACTAAAGCAGATCAATTAACCATTCAAGCTGCCGCTGAAACTGAAAACTCAATCATGATGTCTGAGTACAATGCTAATAATGGTGATGCCTTAAAGCAATTAGTGTCTGAGCAAGGCGTTAAATTACGTCGTTTTAGTGATGATATTTATGATAGTTTTGGTGAGGCAGCAGCAGAAGTATTTGAAGAAGTGCAATCTCATAGTAAATTAGCAAAAACGATTCATGAAAGTTTCTTAAAGTCTCGCGAATCTGTGGGTAGTTGGGCTAAAATTTCTGATCAAGAATATGTTCAACAAAGAAACCGTGTATTAGGTCTGTAGTTTAGACTTTTAATTGGTAAAACATTTACGGAGCCTTCTGGCTCCGTTTTTGTGTATAGGCTTTAAAGTTTTTAACCCCTCACCCCAATCCTCTCCCGCTAGGAAAGGGGGCAATTGAGTAATAATAATGAACTGGATACAACTCAGTCGAATCAGTGCGTACCTAATGGTATCGGCTGTCTTTCTTTATCTTATTAATAATTACTTAGTTTATTGGCAAGGCTTACCCGGTACTTATGCACTAGCAGAGCATTATGCATGGTTGGGTGATGATGCCAATAACTTAAAAGATGGTGATGTTCTTCGTGCTCAAATTCAGTTCATAACTTATTTAGGCTTACTTGGCTTAGCCGCGCTTTATGCTATAAAACGGGCACCAGTTCCTTTAGCCGATGAAGTGAAACGATTCTCTGATTTATCAGCTTATATCATTCGCAGTTGTTTTTGGGCAGTGTTACTTATTGGTGTTGTCGATACAGTTATTTCGCTATTAAGAGTCGAAGATTTTATAGAATTTTGGGTGAGTCCAGAATTAGAAGCTGAGCTTGGTCGCGCTATTTTTCGCGGTAGTTATATTCACTACCCCTTAATTTTAATCTCGTTTTTCATTGCTTATTTTGTGCGTTCAGTGAGTTATACATGGCTTGCGTTAATGGTTGTTCTCTCAGAGTTTATGATTGTTGTCACGCGCTTTATATTTTCATACGAACAAGCCTATATGGGTGATGTGGTACGCTTTTGGTACGCCGCTTTATTTTTATTTGCCAGTGCTAATACCCTGGTTCAAGACGGGCATGTACGTGTTGATGTGCTGTATGCAACCTTAAAAAGGCGAACCAGAGCATTCACCAATGTGGTGGGTATTCATTTATTTGGCTTTCCCATTTGTTGGGTTATTTTAATGCAAGGCATGGGGGGCAAAGCGAATAGCATTAATAGTCCCTTGCTTAGTTTTGAAATATCACAAAGTGGTTATGGCCTATACGTTAAGTATTTAATGGCCGGTTTTTTAGTGGTGTTTGCGGTATCAATGATTATTCAATTCACCAGTTATTTTTTACATAACGTGAATATTATTAACAGCAAAGCATGTGCCGATGAAGAGGATGAAAGTTATAATAATATCTGTAGTTTAGGCTCAACGATAGCCAAGCAACGGGAGCTATAAAGATGGAATTATTCTTTTTAATACTGTTGTTAGTTATCATGATTGGCGCGCTAACATCTGGTTTTCCAGTTGCATTTGTATTGCCGGGTGCTGCCATTATAACCATAACGCTTGCAGCAATAAGCGGCTATCTATTTGCAGGCGATGTTGATGCCTATTTTGTATTAGGTGGGCCTAATCAATGGTTAAGTGCAGGGGTGACCAATTTTCGAAGTTTGTATTGGAATGTTGAACGCGACACCTTAATTGCGATTCCACTGTTTATCTTCATGGGTATTATGCTGCAACGTTCGCGTATTGCAGAAGATTTGCTGGTTGCTATGGCGCAATTGTTTGGCCCAATACCTGGTGGTTTAGGTATTTCTGTTGTGTTTGTTGGTGCTTTACTGGCTGCAACAACGGGTATTGTCGGCGCAACAGTGATAGCGATGGGTTTAATTTCACTGCCAGCCATGATGCGTAATAAATATGACCCTTCATTAGCTTGTGGCACTATTTGTGCGTCGGGCACTTTGGGGCAAATTATACCGCCATCCATTGTACTGATTATCTTAGCCGATCAATTAGCGAATGCAGCAGACCAAGCGGCTACGGCACGTAAAGCAGATTATAAAGAAAGCACTGGCGAATTTTCGATGCCGGGTGATTTTGACGTCATATCAGCCAGTGCTGGCGATATGTTTATGGGGGCATTTATACCGGGCTTAATTTTAGTCGGGCTGTATATGGCTTACATACTCATCATTGCATGGTTTAAACCACATTTAGCGCCACCTGTACCTTTTGAAGGTGCTTATGACCGAAAATTTTTAGGCCGTGTATTATTGGCATTATTACCCCCGTTATCCCTTATTTTTATTGTTTTAGGTTCAATTGTTTTAGGCGTAGCAACGGTAAACCAAGCGGGTGCCATTGGTGCTGTGGGTGCTTTAATTATGGGCAGTTACCGTTTGTTTGAAGGAAAAAAACGAGTTTATTATCCGGCCATATTAGCCATAGGTTCCGTGCTGGTTATTTTTGTTTTGCTATCTCAGTTTGATCTCAACATTAAAAACATTACCAATGACCGCGATCAACTGGGTGTGATTTTGGCTTTGATGGCTGTGGCGGGTTTATTAACGGCTATCATATGGAGCATCTACCGAGTTTGGAAAGTGGATAACACCTTAAAAGAAGTGATGTCTGAAACCGCCAAAACAACCTCTATGGTGTTTATCATCTTAATCGGTGCGGCCATGCTGACGTCTGCTTTCAGAGCATTTGGTGGAGAAGAGCTGGTTAAAGAATATCTCACCGGTTTATCGGGCGGCTTTTGGATGCAATTTATTGTGGTCATGCTGGTTATCTTTTTATTGGGTTTCTTTTTAGACTTTATAGAAATAGCAGTGGTGGTAGTGCCTATTGTTGCCCCTATTTTATTAGCCAACCCAGAAGCCAATGTAACAGCCGTTTGGTTAGGTGTGATGATTGGGTTAAACATTCAAACCTCATTTTTAACGCCACCTTTTGGTTTTGCCTTATTTTATTTACGCGGCGTGGCCTCTAAGGCGATTAAAACAACGCATATATATAAAGGAGCCGTGGCTTTTATCGGGCTTCAATTACTGGGTTTAACCATTGCCGGTTTTTACCCCGCATTGGTTAATTACTTACCCAACAAAACCTATTTAACCTCTGAAACAGCGCCGCCACCCAGTAATCCTAAGCTTCAGTTGTGCATGGAAGACGATATTTTTAAGCTGTATGAGTCAGATCAACCTCAGTTAATGTCAGCGATATCAACCATCAAAACTGTCGATATTGCTTATATGCCTGATGGCGTTCAAACATCATTAAATGAAAGTTATCAAGCCGCAGAGCAAGTGTTTAAAAAGGTTGAAGATATCACTTTAGCGGAACAGGCCGTCAATGAATTTAAACCAACTTATAGACTGATTCATCGCAACATACGCTCAGTACAAAAACAAAGACGACAGTTAGATAAAAACAATAGGGGGCTGAATAAAGAAATTAGAGATTTAAAATATGAAGATGACGTGCCTGATACCAAAGCTGCTGAGTTAGAAGCGCAAATTGTAGCCAATAATCTGCTAAAAGAAGACCTTGAAAAAGAGCTTCCTGAGGGCTGGGAAGAGACCAGAAAGCAATACAGAGCCTTAGCTAAAGCAGAGTTAAATGCACGACGCCAATATCGCCGCCATGTGGATGATAGTTATCAAGTGTTGTTGGATACAGAGCAAGCTATTTTAGCGGTAGATGCCTTAACAACGGTTAAGCCTTTGATTGAAGGGCTGTCCAGTGTGATTCAAACAGAAGAGTCAAAAGTCGCCATTGATAAGATTAAAGCGGTCGCCAATAAACTGGATAGCATTAAAAATGCTCACATCATTAAGGCACCATTATCAAAAGCCAGACGGGCATTACGTGGGTCTAACCCCGATCAAGCTAAGGCGCTTGGTTTGTTAAATAAATCGTTAGTATTATTAGAGCAAGAAACACAGTGGAGACAACAGGCTAAAACTGATTTTATAAGCCATTTAGTGGTTTATAGAAAGAGTGTCAGCCAAACGATTGGTGCGCGTTTACAAGAAAAGTTGACAATAGATCAAGCTAAAAGCATCGCGAGTTGTTTGTCTGAACATAAGGATATTTCACTTAATTTTTAAAATCACCGCTCAGCTCACCCCTAAAATACGCCATATCAGCGTTGAAAAGTGCTCATTTACACATGTAAACACACACTTTTCGCCTTGATCTGATGCATTTTAGGGGCAATCTGAGCAGAGATTAGCTATGTGGTTAATCATTGATCAGCAACTTTTTAATTAGAGATGGTTTATGACTCATAATGTTGGATTATTCGTCACATGTTTAATTGACATACAGCGGCCATCAGTCGCTTTTGCTGCGATTAAATTGCTAGAGCATGCGGGCTGTAAAGTGTCTGTGCCCGAACAGCAAACATGCTGTGGCCAACCCGCTTATAATAATGGTGATGAAAACTCAGCACAAAAAATGGCACAACAAGTAATAGCTACCTTTGAAGAGTTTGATTATTGTGTTGCGGCATCTGGTTCTTGTGTGGGCATGATTAAAGTTCATTATCCCAAAATTTTTAAACACGACAGCGATTGGCATCAACGAGCAGTGGCTTTAGCGCAAAAGAGTTTTGAATTATCAGCCTTTTTATGCAATGAGTTGAAGGTGACTGAATTTGGTACAAGCCTAAGTGCACGGATGACCTATCATGATTCCTGTTCTGGTTTACGTGAATTAAAAATATTTAATCAACCGCGTAGCTTATTAGCTAATGTTAAAGGCTTAAAGCTTGTCGAGTTGGATGATCATCAAGTGTGCTGTGGATTCGGCGGCACATTCTCAGTTAAATTTTCAGATATCAGCGGCCAAATGGTTGACCAAAAAAGCCAGCAGATTATCCAGACTAAAGCTCAATTAGTG
Source organism: uncultured Gammaproteobacteria bacterium (assembly GCA_964480635.1). GTDB lineage: Bacteria > Pseudomonadota > Gammaproteobacteria > CAYZQE01. The sequence goes on from CAYZQE010000006.1 coordinate 15,303, forward strand.
GCTGCTGGTGATTTAGGGTGTTTGATAAACATTGCTGGGCGTTTAAAAAGAATTGGTTCAGATATTAAGGTTTATCATTGGGCTGAAATAGTGGCTGGTCTTAATGAAATTGATGGGATATAACCATGAAAATTGAAAGTAAATATTTTCATGAAAAGTCTGCTAAAGCCTTAAAAAGCGCATCACTACAACAGGCCTTAAGCAAAGTAAAAACGGGCTTTATTGATAAACGACGTAAAGCCGTAGAAAATTTTGAAGGTTTCGATGCGCTTAAAAAATCAGTGCATGACATGCGTGATTTTACGCAACAACATTTAGATTATTATTTAATTGAGTTTGAACAAACATTAAAAAATAATGGTGGTCATTGTCATTTTGCATCAACACCTGAGCAAGCTAATCAAATTATTGTTGATCTTTGTTTACAACAAAATGCTAAAAAAATAGCCAAAGGTAAGTCGATGGTGGGTGAAGAAACTGCCTTAAACGATGCCTTAGAAGCGCATGCTTTTGATGTTATAGAAACAGATTTAGGCGAATACATCATTCAACTGGCTAAGGAGCCACCTAGCCATATTATTGCACCCGCCATTCATAAAACACGCGAACAAATAACGCAGTTGTTTGCAAAATTTCATCATAATAATAATTTAGACGCATCGCCCACCAGCATTGAAGCCATTGTGACGGAAGCCCGTGGCGTTTTAAGGCAGCAATTTTTAAGCGCAGATGTTGGAATTACGGGTGCTAATTTTTTAATTGCAGAGTCGGGCAGCAGTGTTTTAATTACTAATGAAGGCAATGGTGATTTAAGCAGTTGTTTGCCAAAAACACATATTGTCATTACCAGTATCGATAAAGTATTACCCACCTTTGCCGATGCGCATGCAGCCGTGCGTTTATTAACGCGCAGTGCAACAGGGCAACCGATAACAAATTATTTCACCTTGCATTCGGGGCCTAAAGGCGCAGATGATTTAGATGGGCCAGATGAGTTTCATGTTGTGTTACTGGATAATGGTCGCAGTGAGTTATTAAAAACAGAATTTAAAGAAGTGTTGCGCTGCATCCGTTGTGGCGCGTGCATGAATCATTGTCCTGTTTATGCCAGTGTCGGGGGGCATGCTTATGGCTGGGTTTATCCGGGGCCAATTGGCTCTATATTAACGCCTCTCATGAAAGGTTTAGACGATGCATCAATCTTACCTAATGCCTGTACTATGTGTGGTCGTTGTGCCGAAGTCTGCCCAGTGGAAATACCATTACCGAAGTTATTGCGTGATTTACGCAATGGCGAATATCAACAAAAATTATCTAAATCCAGTTTACGCTTTAACTTAAAGGTTTGGGTTTATTTGGCAACAAGGCCAAAGTTATATCATCTGTTAACCCATTTGGTGTGTGGTTTTTGGGGCTTGTTGGGCAAAAAATCAATTTCAACGTTTCCCATGTTATCGCCTTGGTTAAAACACCGTGATTTACCCTTGCCTCAAGGTCAGACTTTTCAGCAACAATACAAGCGTGCGCAAAGAGGGGAAAAATAATGCCAGCACGTGATCAAATTTTAAATAATATTAGGCGAAATTTAGGCGGCCAGTTGGCAGACAAACAAACTGTGTTAACGGCTTATAAACAGTTAAATAAACATGCCTTACGTAAACCTGCATCTAATATCATTGATGCATTTCAAACAGAACTAGAAGCTTTGGTCGGACAAGTAACGCGTGTGAGCCAAACACAAGATGTTGCATCGATTGTGCTAAAAATATTAGAAAGTCATGATTCAAAAAACTTATTAATAACTAACTCTGAATTATGTGCACAAATTAAATGGCCTGATGATATTAAAATTGAAAGTCGAAAAGCAGAAGACAAGGATAAAGTCTCTTTAAGCAGTGCTTATGCAGGTATTGCAGAGACGGGCAGTGTGGTTATGTGTTCATCACCACAAACGCCCACAACGCATAATTTTTTAGTGGAAGATCATGTCGTATTGTTACCTGCATCACGACTTTTTACGCACTTGGAAGTTCTGTGGGATGAAATGGATCTAAACAGCATGCCAAGAGCTATTAATATTCTAACAGGGCCGTCACGAACTGCGGATGTTGAACAAACACTTCAAATAGGCGCGCACGGGCCTTTGCGTTTTCATGTCATTCTCTTGCTTAATGAATAAGGGTGAATGAATAATGGATCTAATCATTAAAATCTTTGGTATTATTTTCCCCTTGGTTTTTATTGTCAGCATCGGTTATTTTTATGCGCGCAAATTTAAACCCAATATGAGTGTGACCAACCAAATTAATTTGGATGTGTTTGTACCATTGCTGATGTTAGATGTCATGTTGGGCTCAGACTTTAAACCGAGCGATTTTTTAGAATTAACGCTTCTGGCGATTATTGTGGTGATCGGTTCTGGTTTATTAGCCTGGCCCTTTGCAAAAGTAATGGGTTATGAGTGGAAAACATTTGTCCCGCCCATGATGTTTAGCAATTCGGGCAACATGGGTTTACCTTTGATGGTTTTTACCTTTGGTGAGGCTATTTTACCTGCGGCTATTGTCGTGTTTACGGTAGAAAATTTACTGCATTTTACAGTCGGTAGCCAAATGATGGCGCGCCGTTCTTTGGTTAAATCTTTAGTTAAAAACCCTATCGTTATTGCAACAGTTGTTGGTTTAACCTTGAGCCAGCTTAATATTCAATTACCTAATGTATTGGCTATTCCTGTGCATATGATGGGACAAGTGACTATCCCACTCATGTTGTTTGCCTTAGGTGTGCGTTTAATTGATTTAGATTTTTCAACGTGGAAAATTGGCGTGGTTGGTGCTATTTTTTGCCCACTGTCAGGTTTAGCGGCTGCTTTTATTGGCTTGCAATTTATTGATTTACCCCGCGATCAAATTGGCATGTTTATTTTATTTAGTGCTTTACCACCCGCCGTTTTAAATTTTGTGGTGGCCGAAAAGTATAATCAACAGCCGCACTTAGTGGCATCTTTAGTTTTTATGAGTAACTTGGGCAGCTTAATTGTTATCCCTATCACCTTATGGTTTATTTTATGACGCGTAGAATTTGTTTAGTAACGGGTGCAGCTAGTGGTATTGGTTTAGCCATTGCACAATCATTAAAAGCAGAGGGTAATATAGTTATCTTATCTGATGTGAATATTGAGCAAGGTGAGGTAGAAGCCAATAAGCTCTCAGCAGAGTTTATGATGGCTGATTTATCACAGCAAGGTGATTGTAAAAATCTAGTCGATCAAGTGCTAGCTAAACATGGGCGCTTAGATATTCTAATCAATAATGCAGGTTTTCAACATGTATCGCCGATTATTGATTTTCCAGAAGAAACATGGAATCAGATGATTCAAGTAATGCTAACGGCTCCGTTTTTACTCACTAAATATGCTTGGCCATCCATGCAATCAAATGGTTGGGGGCGAATTATTAATATTGCTTCGGTGCATGCTCAAGTGGCTTCGTTATATAAAGTGGCATACATCAGTGCTAAACATGGTTTGATTGGTTTAACTAAAACAGCCGCTTTAGAAGGTGCAGAGCATGGCATTAACGTTAATGCTATTTGTCCTGCATATGTGCGTACGCCATTAGTTGATAAGCAAATTAAATCACAAGCCCTACATCTAAACATTGATGAAGATAAAGTGATTAGCCAAGTGATGCTTAAAAATGCAGCCATTAAGCGATTAATTAACCCAGAAGAAATAGGACAAATGGTCGTATATTTGTGTTCTAATGCCGCGTTATCAGTCACGGGTAGCTCGTGGAACATAGATTTGGGTTGGACAGCCCAGTAACTTAGAGGACATTGTCATGGCGAAAATTAAAGCAATTGGTTTTACAGGTGGTTGTGATTTAACAGATAAAGATGCTTTTGTTGAGTTTGAACAAGACATGCCAGAAGCGAAAGGCAATGATATTTTAGTCGAAATTAAAGCGGTTTCGGTTAACCCCTTAGACACTAAAGTGCGTGGAAGGCTTGTCGATAAAACACCTGCGCCTTCAGTTTTAGGTTGGGATGCATCGGGTATTGTCACGGCTGTAGGTGAGCGAGTTACTTTTTTTAAAGTGGGTGAAGAAGTTTATTATTCTGGCAGTGTGATGCGTTCTGGTACCAATGCAACGCATCACTTAGTTGACGAACGACTGGTGGGCATTAAACCTAAAAAACTAAGTTTTGAAGAAGCTGCCGCTTTGCCTTTAACCGCCTTAACCGCTTGGGAAAGTATCTTTGATCGTTTAAAGGTCAACCCAGAAAATGATAAAGGGAAAAGTATTTTTATTATTGGTGGTGCAGGTGGAGTGGGTTCAATTGCGATTCAGTTAGCTAAAAACATAGCTAATTTAAATGTCGTGACAACGGCGTCAAGAGAAGAGTCAAAGCAATGGTGTTTAAGCTTAGGTGCCGACCATGTGCTAGATCATAGTAAAGATTTACTAGAGCAATATAAACAAGCGCAGTTAACGCAACCGCATTATATTTTGTGCTTGAGCTCACCAGATCAATATTTCGATCAAATGTCAGAAATTATTTTGCCTCAAGGTTCAATATGTTGCATTGTGGATTTTGAAAAGGCAGTTAATTTAAATATTTTAAAGTCTAAATCGATTAATTTAGTGTGGGAATTTATGATGACTCGTTCCATGTTTGAAACCGATGATATGGCTCAACAGCATCAATTATTAGATATTTTTAGCTCAATTGTGGATGAAGGTGCGGTTAAATCAACCCTTAACAATATGTTGGGCGAATTAACGCCAAAGAATCTAGTTAAAGCACATGCTTTATTAGAAGAAGGTCATACCTTAGGGAAGGTGGTTCTTAAGGTTAGTTGACCTTAAACACACTTTTATGAGTTAACCGTGCTCACCTATCTATTTCTCACCATTACCATGCTGTTTTGGAGCGCCAATACAGTATTTGCTATTTTAAGCGTGGGTGAGGTTTCACCTATGGTGATTGTGTTCTGCCGATGGTTAGGTGTGTCACTGCTTGTGTTGTTGTTTGCACGTCAACACATTCGCAAAGATTGGCCAGTTTTTTTGAATCATAAGGCTTATTTTTTGCGCATGGCCGTTTTAGGCTTTGCTTTTTTTAATGGCTTATATTATGTCGCATCTCAAACCACAACGGCTGTTAATTTAGGCATTTTACAAGGATCAATCCCCATTTTTGTGTTGATGGGTAGTGTGTTTTTTTTACATGAAAAAATCACTAAATTACAAACTCTTGGTGTCATGATTACCTTAATCGGTGTTGTGCTCGTGTCGGTTAAAGGTGATTTAGAAGCATTGATTAATTTAGCCTTTGCACAAGGTGATTTATTAATGCTCTTAGCGTGTTTATTTTATGCGGCTTATACAACGGGTTTAAAAAACAGGCCAAAAATTCATCCGCTTAGCTTTTTTTCTTATTTGGCTTTTTTAGCCTTTTTGTCGTCTATACCCATGTTAGGTGTAGAAATGGCCTTGGGTTTAAGTCAATACCCAAGTGCTAAAGGTTGGGTTATTATCGCTTTGATTACGCTATTTCCTTCATTTCTTTCACAAGTGCTGTATATCATGAGTGTGCAAAATATTGGGCCAGCACGAGCCGCAGTATTTGTTAATCTTATACCCATCTTCTCGACCATCATGGCAGCTCTTATTTTAAAAGAGCATATACAGTGGTTTCATTATGCAGCACTTGTGATGGTATTAGGCGGTATCAGCTTGTCCGAATTAAAAAAACAAAACTAGATTATTTTTTGGTGTCTTGACGAGCTTGGTAAGCAGCCATTTGTTTATCAGTGGCTTTGGGCTGATGGTTCTTTTTCCATTCGTCATAAGTCATGCCATAGACCGCTTCTCTGGCTTCTTCTAAATTAATGTTTTCACCTTCATCTTCTGATGCAGTGACATACCATTTAGACAGACAGTTACGGCAAAAGTCAGCCAAAATCATTAGGTCAATATTTTGAACATCTTTATGGTCGTCTAGGTGTTTTAAAAAACGACGAAATACGGCGGCTTCTATTTTTGTTTGAGTTTCAGTGTTCATAAAGGGGTCTAATTGAGGGTTAATCTGTTTTTAAGCATGATGATGGATTGTTTAGGTTTTTTTAGAGTAAGTTTTTTCCATCAAAAACGGCCACGTCAAACTCACTGGTATCAAGGTCTTCAAAACAACCTAAATTTGCCCTCATATAGCCAGGTTGGCGAGCTGTTTCATGAAAGGTATAAACGCCACATGTTTTACAAAAATAGTGCTTCGCAATTTTAGTATCAAATTGATAAAGGCTTAAATTTTCTTTGCCGGTGATGACTAAATTGGATTCGGGGATCGCTTCGGGAGACATCATCGCACCTTTGCGTGTGCAAATAGAGCAAGTGCATCTAAGACCTGATGTTATTTTTTCACCAGAAAAAGTGAATTTTACAGCGCCACAATGGCAGCTACCTTGATAATCAGTTGACATTATTTTCTCCTTTTTATTTACAATGATAATGTAACTGAACGGCTATAAGGTCAAGCTAAATAGTAAGTAATGGTCTGACATAGACTGATGTGTTCTGATTCATGGCAATGAGCCATTTTTGATTTTAATATGGTTGAAATAAATTATTGTAACGGTATCATTTAATCAAGTTGGGTAATTTTATAACCGGCTTGAATGAGCGATTCTATTAAACCATCTTGTCCTGCTAAATGGGCGCTTCCGACTAAAACCATTTCAGTTTCGTCAGTGCGCAAGTATTGTTTAATTAAGGGCAACCAAGCTTGGTTTCTGTTGATTAAAATCTGTTGATGCATTTCAGGAAATTGCTTTTTAGTGGGCTCTATAAAAAAATCTTCAAGTCTTTTTAAATTACCCTGTCGCCAACTAGCAACCATCGTATCAAATTGTTGGTTGATATCTTTTATATCAGTAAGAGTTTGCATAATAAATTCATTTTCATAACCCTTTGCTAATTGGCTTAAAAATTGAATTTGTTGTTCGGGTGTTTCTAGCCCCTCAGTCACTTTACCGTCTTTTTTAGCTTTTTGATTAAAATAGGCGTCCACACCGATTTGATTGACTTTTAGTTTGTGTAATTCAATTAAAGCAAGCGTAATAGCAACGAAAGAAGGCTTATAGTTTGCAAGTTGCTCAATGTCTATATTGTTGTTTTCAGCGTACTGCAAAAGAGCTTGTTGAGTTGTTGGTGTTAAAAACTGCAATAGGTGCTGACCTTTTTTAAGTTGTATCGCTGAGAGTAGTTTTTGAGAGAACTCGGGGCTTTCTAATGCATCTAGATCGGTTTCGAAAACAAGAGCTTGAGATTGTTGATATGCATTGTTAAACGCTATTGGCAATGGATAATCACTAGCGCGTAATAAATGGATGGTGCCCGCTAAAAAGAGTGTATTGCCGTGGGCCTCAATTTTCCAAACGGGGCTGCGCGCTAAGGCATTAAAGCTACAAAGTAATAAACAAATGATAAGAGTATTGTGCATATTTTAATAATACGTAGAAGGGGGATTAAGTGATAGCTTTAAATGAGGTTAAAAACTTAGTTTTCACCCACTTTGGAATACTTGACTAAATTAGTCAGGAATATATAATTTCCCTTTCTTTGTCGCGGATTTTTTAAATGCGTTTATCCACCAAAAGCCGTTATGCGGTAACTTCTTTACTAGATGTTGCTATGCATTCCGATCAAGGGCCGGTCTCTTTAGCGGATATTTCTCGCCGACAAGGCGTTTCTTTGTCTTATTTAGAGCAACTGTTTGCCAAGATGCGTCGACATGGTTTGGTGAGTAGCACGAGAGGCCCAGGCGGTGGATATTTATTAAGCCGACAGCCTGATGATATTGACATCTCTGCCATTGTTTTATCGGTTGATGAACAGTTAAAAGTGGTTAATAAAGACGCGTTGTCCAGTGGCGTTGAGTTTGAGCCTTGCTTGACCGAAATATTGTGGGATGAATTAAGTGAAGAGATAACCAAATATTTAAGTGGTATTTCGTTGGCTGAAATTATTCAGCAAGAAGGTCAAGTCATTGATCAACTAACAAAACAGACATAGAGCATTTAAGCCATGCCTGCTTATTTTGACCATAATGCCTCTTCACCTTTAAATGACGATGTGTTTCAGCACATGTTGCCCTATTTACAAAACGTGCATGCAAACCCTTCCAGTTTGCATCAATCAGGGCGTTTAGCAAAAAGTGCTATTGAAACGGCTCGTCTGCAAATTGCCCAAGCAGTCAATTGCGACCCTCAACAAGTTGTTTTTACATCGGGGGGGACTGAAGCTAATAATATGGTGCTGCAAGCGCATAAGAGTTTATCTTTATATGTGGGTGCGGTTGAACATGCGAGTGTCTTAGAGGCGGCGCAAAACATTAAATCGACTCATTTAGTGTTGGTTAATGAGCAAGGTGTCTATCAGCCCCTTAATGCTAATGTCAGTGCAGCGTTAGTGTCATTGCAGTTAGTGAATAATGAAACGGGCGTTGTTCAACCCATTGTGGAAGTCACTAAAGGGCTTTCAGATTGCATGATTCATTGTGATGCATCTCAAGCTTTAGGTAAGATTTCAGTTGATTTTAAAACGCTGGGTGTTGATTTTTTGACATTATCAGCACATAAATTTAATGGCCCAAAAGGGGCGGGTGCTTTAATTGTTAAAAAACCTTCTGCTTTTAGTGCTTTATTGCTGGGTGGCCTTCAAGAACATGGCGTTCGAGCAGGTACCGAAAATGTAGCGTCTATTGTTGGCATGGGTTTGGCGGCTGAAATAGCTCAGCAAACCTTAGCGGGCAGAGCGCAACAATTCGCTTTGATACGCGATTATTTTGAGCAACAATTAAAAAAAATTAACGGTGCTTACATTTTTTCAGAGCAGGTTGATAGGGTCAGTAATACCTGTTTTTTTGCATTGCCGTATTTTCATGGCGAAACATTCTTAATGGAATGTGACCGAGCTGGTTTTGAATTAGCCAGTGGTTCAGCTTGTCATAGTAGTGTGACAACGCCGAGTCATGTGTTGCAAGCAATGAATATTGATGAAGCCTTATCGTTAAATGCGATTCGAGCAAGCTTTGGTGTGGATAATACACGCCAACAAATTGATGAATTTATACAGTTTATTCAAGTTAAACTTGAAAACTTGCCTGCTAGCATTAAATCAGCGGTAGGCTTTTAATAAAAATAGGTGAATTATGATTACGTTAACAGAAAATGCAGCGCAAAGAGTCACTGGCTTTTTAGACAATAGAGGCAAAGGCCTTGGTTTACGTTTAGGCGTTAAAACAACGGGTTGTTCTGGTATGGCATATGTCATTGAATTTGTTGATGAACAAGAAGAAACCGATAGCGTATTTGAAAGCCACGGCGTCAAAGTGTTTGTTGACCCAAAGAGTTTAATTTATATCGATGGCACCGAGGTAGACTTTGCAAAACAAGGTTTAAACGAAGGCTTTGAATTTAAAAACCCTAATGCTAAAGATGAATGTGGTTGTGGCGAAAGCTTTACCCTTTAAAAAGCCTTTATTTACGTTTCTTTAAAAGTTAATAGCGCCCATGGCATTTTCAGTAAGTTCTAATTTTTTTGAGTACTTTGATCAACCCGTTCAGTTTGTGCTGAATATGGCGGCATTGCATTCTGCCCAATTGGCATTGCAAGCTGAGTTGCATCCAGACCGTTTTGTCAATGGAACCGCTCAAGAAAAGCGTTTGTCGGTACAAAAAGCATCAATGGTGAATGAAGCTTATGAAACACTTAAAGAACCCGTTAAACGCGCGCATTATTTATTAGAGCTTGCGGGCATTGAAAAGAACGATAATCAAACGACCAGTGACACCTCATTTTTAATGGAGCAAATGTCATTTCGTGAAGAAATGGGGGAGTGCAGAACCAATGCAGACCCTTTAGATTGCATTGATCATGTGAGTGCAAAATTAAAGGTGCGTGAACAAGAGTTTAGCCAACAGTTTGAACAGGGCTATGCTGCAAAAAATTATGAAACAGCTCAAGAGTCAGCCCGAAAAATGATGTTTGTAAAAAAGATTTTAGACCAATTAAGTGATCTTCAAGCTGAAATTGAAGATGAGGCAATTTAAGCATGGCGTTATTACAAATAGCAGAACCCGGTCAAACGACAAAACCGCACGAGCATTTATTTGCAGCAGGTATTGATTTAGGTACCACAAATTCTTTAGTGGCAACGGTGCGTAGTGGGCAAGTTGAAACCATAGCCGATGAACAAGGGCAGCATCTTCTGCCATCCGTTGTGCATTATGCAAAAGATGACAGTATTTTAGTGGGTGCCGAGGCCTATCAATTACTCAGTACAGATTCTTTAAATACCATCGCTTCTGCAAAACGTTTAATTGGGCGAGGCATTGAAGATGTGTCTTCTTTAGGCGATCAATTACCCTATGAGTTTGATTCGTCAACGATTGTGCCGCGTATTAAAACCAGACAAGGCGCTAAAACAGCGATTGAAGTATCCAGTGAGATTCTTAAAACCTTAGCGCAAAGAGCGACGCTAAGCATGGGTGATGAATTAAAGGGTGTGGTTATAACGGTGCCTGCTTATTTTGATGATGCACAGCGCCAAGCCACTAGAGACGCTGCAAAATTAGCGCAAATTAACGTATTACGTTTGCTCAATGAGCCTACAGCTGCGGCAGTAGCTTATGGTTTAGAGCAAAAGAATGAAGGCGTTATTGCAGTTTATGATTTAGGTGGCGGCACCTTTGATATTTCAGTTTTACGTTTGCATGAAGGCGTATTTGAAGTGTTGGCAACAGGTGGTAACAGTGCTTTGGGTGGAGATGATTTTGATCATGCCATTGCTCAGTGGGTGATAGAGCAAGCAGACATAAAAAACTTAGACCCTCAGTTGTCACGTATTGTTATGTTAGCTGCCAAACAGGCGAAAGAAGCTTTAAGCGATAATAATGTTGCTTCTATGGCTATTTTACATGGTGCGATTGATTGGAAAGGTGATATAGCTTTAGCGCAGGCAAATGAATTGTTTGAACCTTTAATTAAACAATCCTTAATGGCATGCCGACGTGCTTTACGTGATGCCAAGCTAGAAAAAACAGAGATTGATAATGTAGTGATGGTCGGTGGTTCGACTCGCGTGCCTTTAGTGAATAAAATGGTGGGTGAGTTTTTTGAGCGTGAGCCATTAACCAATGTTGACCCTGACCGAGTGGTTGCTATTGGCGCTGCATTACAAGCTGACATGTTAGTTGGCAATAAACCAGATCAAGAAGTGTTATTGCTAGATGTCTTGCCCTTGTCGCTTGGTATCGAAACCATGGGCGGCTTGAGTGAAAAAATTATTGCACGCAACACGGCGATACCTGTTGCTAAGGCGCAAGACTTTACCACCTATAAAGATGGCCAAACCGCGATGTCTTTTCATGTGGTGCAAGGTGAGCGCGAACTGATTGCTGATTGTCGTTCATTAGCGCGTTTTGAATTACGTGGCTTTCCACCAATGGTTGCCGGAGCTGCGCGCATTCGTGTCAGCTTTCAAGTCGATGCAGATGGTTTGATGTCGGTATCGGCAGAAGAAACAACCAGTGGCACTAAAGCCGAAATTATCGTTAAACCATCGCATGGTTTAACTGACAGTGAAATTGAACAGATGCTGATAGACTCTATGAGTTATGCATCAGATGATGTGGCTGCAAGAACCTTAGCAGAGCAGCAAGTTGAAGCGAAGCGAGTGATAGAAGCATTAGATGCAGCGTTTGCAGAAGACGCGGAAGATTTATTAAGTGCAGACGAAATTAAAACAATTATTGCTGCACGCGATGATTTAGAAAATCAAATCGAAACAGCAGATTCTGATTTTATTAAAAAGCTTATCAAAAAGGTCGAAGATGAAAGTGAAAGCTATGTCGCAAGGCGAATGGATGCCAGTGTGCAACAAGTGCTCACCGGTCAAAACATTGAACAGCTTTAACCAAATTTATTTTATTTAGAGAAACAACATGCCCCAGTTAATTATTTTACCTCACGAAGAAATTTGCCCAGACGGCATAATGATAGAAGTCGAAGAAGGCGTTTCAATTTGTGATGCGATGCTTAATAACGATATTCACATCGAACATGCCTGCGAAAAGTCATGTGCCTGTACCACGTGCCATGTGTATATTCGTGAAGGCTTTGATGACTTAGTTGCGTCAGATGAAGATGAAGATGATTATTTAGATAAAGCGTGGGGTTTAGACCCTGATTCTCGCTTAAGTTGTCAGGCAAAAGTGACAAAAGCAAACTTAGTGATTGAGATTCCAAAATACACGATTAATATGGTTTCAGAGAATCATTGATCAAATATAATGATTGCCTTTGTGGGCTTGAATTTAGAGCCGTATCAAGTGAACATTATTAAACCCTAATTTTCCATTGATATTAGCGGCGCTTTTCATTATGATGCGCGGCTAATTTTTTGTATTCTTTATGCTTTGTATTACTTCATGTATTTACGAGGCTTTCGTCCTGCTTTAAATACTATTTAAAGCGTTAATTAACACTTGTGAACTCATTATGGCTGTCAATCTAGACCTCTACCGAAATATCGGTATTTTTGCTCACGTTGATGCTGGTAAAACCACCACCACAGAACGTATTTTAAACCTTACTGGTAAGACACATAAAATCGGTGAAGTACATGATGGCGAAGCCACAACTGACTTCATGGAGCAAGAGCAAGAGCGCGGCATTACTATCCAGTCTGCGGCAACATCTTGTGAGTGGAAAGGCCATAGATTAAACATCATTGACACACCAGGTCACGTTGATTTCACCATTGAAGTGTATCGTTCACTTAAAGTGTTAGACGGTGGTGTGGGTGTATTTTGTGGTTCTGGTGGTGTTGAGCCTCAATCAGAAACTAACTGGCGTTATGCCAACGAATCAGCAGTTGCGCGTGTTATTTTAGTTAATAAATTAGACCGTATTGGTGCTGATTTTTACCGTGTTGTCGCTCAAGTTAAAGAAATTTTAGGCGCTAATGCAGTACCTTTAGTATTACCGATTGGCGTTGAAGATGAGTTTATTGGTCTTGTTGACTTATTAACACGCAAAGCTTGGATATGGGACGACATTAAAGATCCAACGGCTTATCGTGTTGAAGACGTACCTGCTGATATGACAGATATCGTAGAAAAATACCGTGAAGAATTAGTTGAAGCATCTCTAGATCAAGACGATGATTTAATGGAAGCGTATTTAGAAGGTGAGCAGCCTTCAATCGAAGACGTTAAGCGTTGTATTCGCGAAGCGACAATCAAATTAGAAATGTTCCCAACCTTGTGTGGTTCTGCCTTTAAAAACAAAGGTGTTCAGTTGTTATTGGATGCAGTTATTGATTATCTGCCTTCACCGACTGATGTTATCCCTCAGCCAGAAGTTGATTTAGATGGTGTTGAGACAGGTGAAAGAGCGATTGTTGACCCTGACTTACCGGTTCGTGCCTTAGCGTTCAAAATTATGGATGACCGTTTTGGAGCATTAACCTTTACGCGTATCTATTCTGGTACAGTTAAAAAAGGCGATAACTTATTAAACACATTTACTGGTAAAACTGAGCGTATCGGTCGTATCGTAGAAATGCATGCTAATGAGCGTATGGAATTAGATTCATGCCAAGCGGGCGACATTGTTGCTTTTGTTGGTTTGAAGAACACGCAAACGGGTCACACATTATGTGATATTAAAAAGCCAGCGACGCTTGAGCCAATGGTATTCCCTGATCCAGTCATCTCGATTGCGATTTCACCTAAAGATAAAGGTGGCTCTGAAAAGATGGGTACAGCACTGAATAAAATGACTAAGGAAGATCCATCATTCCGCGTTGAGACAGATCAAGAGTCTGGTGAAACAATTTTACGTGGTATGGGTGAATTACACTTAGACATTAAAATTGATATCTTAAACAGAACTCATGGTGTTGATGTTGAAGTGGGCAAGCCTCAAGTGGCATACCGCGAAACAATCACGCAAAAAATCGAAGATTCTTACACACATAAGAAGCAGTCAGGTGGTTCTGGTCAGTTTGGTAAGATTGACTACATCATCGAGCCTGGTGAGAAGAATTCTGGTTTTGAGTTTGAATCTAAAGTAACGGGTGGTAATGTACCTCGCGAATTTTGGCCTGCTGTTGAAAAAGGCTTTAAGAGCATGATTGGTACGGGTACTTTGGCTGGTTTTCCATTATTGGATATTAAAGTCATCTTAACCGACGGTGGCTTCCATGCAGTGGATTCATCAGCAGTTGCCTTTGAAATTGCAGCCAGAGCGGCATATCGTCAATCTATACCTAAGGCGAAGCCTCAGTTATTAGAGCCTATTATGAAAGTTGATGTGTTCACACCTGATGATCACGTTGGTGACGTTATTGGTGATCTTAACCGTCGCCGCGCCATGATCTTAGGCCAAGACTCAAGCCCAAGTGGAACACGTGTTAAAGCACATGTACCATTAAGTGAAATGTTTGGTTATATTGGTGACTTACGTACAATGACTTCAGGTCGTGGTCAATTCTCTATGGAATTTGAACACTATGCTGCATGTCCTAAAAACGTAGCTGAAGGCGTTATTGCTGAAGTGAAAGAGCGTGACGCTAAGAAATAATTTATAAGTGTTACGAAATAAAAAAGCCCCGCTAGTCGGGGCTTTTTTTATTCCAGAACAAAAAGACATTCACCACATCCATGTGGCTTGGCTTTTTTTATTCCAGAACAAAGCACCCTTTATGGACTCCTGTCCAACGGGTATAAGTGCATCCATGCACAAAAGACATTCACCACATCCATGTGGCTTGGCTTTTTTTGCCCTTAGCAAAATGACTTTCATTACATCTGAGTGGAATGGCACTAAGTTAAGCCGCTTTAGAACGCTTTTTCTCGTGAGCTAAAATGCCTTGAATTTCGTGCCTTAGAACCATCATTAACCAGAATGGTTTAGGCCTCCTTTTTACCACTCGTGGTTCCCACTTCTCTAGAAAATTTCAGTTAAAGCTATTGATTAGAGTAGCAGAACAGCGCAAGTTAGGAGTTACTCATCTGGCTCTGCATATTTTTCATTAATATTAATTAATTCTGGTAACACTTTTTCAAAGCAATCAACCAGAAATGGATCGAAATCTTCATTTTTTCTTTGCAGTATAAATTCTATCGCCTTGTCCAAAGGCCATGCACTTTTATAGGGGCGTTTAGAAATTAGCGCATCAAAAACATCGGCAATAGCGGCTATTCGCGCACTTAATGGTATTTCATCGCCTTTAATGCCATTTGGATAGCCCTTACCATTCCATTTTTCATGATGATTTAAAGCAATGTCGTATGCCATTAACATAAGGTCAGAGTCATCATTTGATAATATTTCGGCACCAATAGTGACGTGTGTTTTCATTATCTCCCATTCTTCAGCATTAAAAGAGCCTGGTTTTAATAAAACACTATCACTAATGCCTATTTTGCCAATATCGTGCATGGTCGACGCGTTAAGAATGAGGTTGCATTCATAGTCAGATAAGCCCGCCGCTTTACCAATAATGGCACTTATTTTACTCATTCTAACAATGTGTAAACCTGTTTCATTATCTCGGTATTCTGCTGCTTGTCCTAGTCTTCTAACAACTTGCAAACGAGTATGCTCTAATTCTTCGGTACGCTTAAAAACTTCCTTTTCTAATATTTCTTTTTGATTACGCATATAATTAAAGGCTTGACGTACCTTTAATAAGTTATGTACCCGCGATAGTACCTCACGCACATGAAATGGCTTAGTTACATAATCTTGTGCACCACCATCTAAGGCACGCTGACAAAACTCTGAAGTGCTTTGTGCCGTTAACACTAAAATGGGGACTGAGTCATTTTCAAGGTGCGGCTTCAGTTTTTGCATCACTTCATAACCATCTAAATGAGGCATATTAATGTCTAACAAAATAAGGTCTATTGAATGCTCTAAAAAAAGTGGTTCGACTTGACGAGAATCCTGTGTCGATATAACGTGACTGTATCCTTGAGAATCTAAAATCCCCTCCATCAAAATGACATTCGCAGGCTCATCATCAACAATTAAAATATGCGATGAGAGTAAATCGTTGCTTTCTATAGATAAGGTATTATTCATAGGTTACTCTAATTTATCGACTAAAATACTTAACGGTATTAAGCAAAGTATCAATATCAATTGGTTTTGTTAAATAGGCATCAAATCCTGCCTCCAGCCCTTTTTTAATATCACTGACTGACGAATTAGCGCTTAATGCGACAATGGGAATATGCTTTGTTGCGTTATCTTCGCGTATTTTTTTTAATACTTCATAGCCATCCATTGCAAGCAATTGCATATCAAGTAAAATAAATTGTGGCAACTTTTCTTTGGCCATAGCTAAGCCTAAAAAGGGCTCATGAGCACTATAAAAGCGTATCGTTGCTTTATCTTGAATTATTTTTTCTACTAAGCGTAAGTTAACGGGGTTATCTTCGATGTATAAAAAACATTGCTCATTTTGAGGTTTTTCAAGGGCAGGGCTTACAAAGTCAGGTTCACTGTTTTGTTGTCGCAATGGGTTAAGGTTTGGTGGAATGGTTAATTTTTCATTAGTTAAGTCAACCCAAAATGTACATCCCTCATTAGGCGGCGACTCAACACCAATTTTTCCGCCCATTAACTCAACCAAATTTTTAGTAATCACTAACCCGATGCCCGTACCTTCTATTTCAGAGCCTTCAACACCTAAACGATTAAAGGGTTGAAATAATGATTCTATTTGGCTTTCATCTAAACCTTCCCCTGTGTCTACTATTTCGATATGAGTTTCATGTGAGCTTTGTGCTAGCGTATTAACCTGAATCGAGCCATTTGTAACATTGTACTTTATGGCGTTCGTTAATAAGTTTAATAATACTTGTTTGAGTCGTGTGTGGTCGGCATACACGACTTGTGTTGGTAATTCATCCTGTTCTCGCAGGTATGCCACGCCCTCGTTTGCGAGTTTGATATTTATGCCCTTCTTTTCAGCTAACACGGTAACTATACTAACGCATTCTAACAAAACGGCATTTAAATCAACTGGCTCCATAGATAAGCGAATACTACCTGCTTCTATTTTTGCTAAATCTAAAATTTCATTAACCAACTCTAAAAGATGACGCCCTCCCTTAAGGATTTCATTCACGTTATTATACTGCTTATCATTAAGCGGGCTTTTAGCCGATGTCAGCATTAGCAATTGAGAGAACCCTATAACTGCATTTAAAGGCGTTCGTAGTTCGTGGCTCATGTTATTTAAAAAGTCTGATTTTGCTTGGTTCGCTCGATCTGCCTCGATTTTAGCTTCCAATAGTTCTTCTTCTATTTTTTTACGTTGCGTAATATCACGCATCGTTGCTGAAAAAAAACGATCATTACCTGAAGTCCAACTGGATATAGATATATCCATAGGAAATACAGTGCCGTCCTTTCTTAAACCTTCCAATTCAACTGTTTTACTCAATAATTTACTGAGGTGTCCCTCCAACACTCGTTCAAACCCTTTCATGTGTGCCACGATGTATTTATCGGGAATAAGCAAGGAGACTGGTTTACCTAAAATCTCTTGGCTATCATAACCAAAAATAGTTTTAACGCTTTTATTCCACGATAAAATAAGGCCACGTTGGTCGGCCGATATAATCGCCTCATTTGCGGTACGAGTGACCGAAGAAAAACGCTGTTCATTCGACTTCATGCAACGAAATAACTCCATTAACACTTTCGAACGTTCGGCTTTTGCAATCACCGAAGTATAGAATAAACCGGCATCAATTGGCTTACTCATAAAGTCTTCGCTACCCGACTGAGCTGCTTTCATTCGGTTGGTCATTTCAGCATGAGAGGTAAAGTATAAAATAGGGATTAATAAAAATTCACCACCCATTTGTCGAATCGTTGAACCTAATTCAAAGCCATTACATTCTGGCATATTAATATCCAAAATAACAACATCTGGCTTAAACTCAATCATAGTAGAGACCGCTAACATAGGGTCTGAAATAAAGCGAGTAACAACCCCTTTCTCTTCTAAAACTAACTGACAAAACTCCCTAATTTCTGGGTCATCATCAACTAATAATACTCGATATTTTTGCGTTTTTTCTGTTTCGATAAGACGATTTAAAAGCTCGACTAACTGAAGAATGTCTACTGGTTTAACTATGTAACCGTTAGAGCCACCACGAATAGCTTCTAATCGCGCCTGAAAGTCATCTCTAACTGAAATAAAAATAACGGGGCAGTTTAATACGTTTTGTTGACGCAATTGTTGAGTGAATTTTAACCCTGTATTATTACCGTCCGCAAAAGCAATATCCATAATCACGGCCATGGGTGGCTGCAAATTAATTGCTTCTTCTAACAGGCTAGGATGCTCTAGCAAAGTCACTGAAAAACCAAAATTTGTTAGTAATTGCCCTAACATGTTAGATTGCTCAATATCATCATCTACAATGATAATGCCTTTTTCGTTAAGCGATGTGGTCAATTGAAGCGCCGCTTCCATTGAATCGAGCCTAGTATTCTCTTCGGCATGGGTATTATTTAACCCTTCGCTATCTAGTTGGCGCAACTTTACTATAAACTGCTGAATAAATTGCTTATCTTTAGTCGAGGGAAGTGTTTGGTGGCGTAACAAATCTAGGCAGGTAAGTTCTAACTCTTTTGCTACGCGACCTAAAGAATGAAACCCATGAGTGCCAGCAGAACCGCTTAATTTATGGGCTAAATTGGCGACTTCTTGTAACGAACCTATCGATTCTTCTATTTGAGCAATTTTAGTTGGTAATTTTTCTGCATAAGCGGCATTTAATGCCGCTAATTTACTCATAATACTGCTATCTTGAGGCATTAGCGTTTTTTCCAAGCTTCTCTAATTTGATCCGATAATGTCATCGGATCAAACGGCTTTGCGATCACTTCTAAGGCGCCTAAATCTTTATACCCTTCAACTTCACTTGCTTGAATTTTAGCCGTCATAAAAATAACAGGTGTTTGAGATGTTTCTGGTATTTTTCTTAAATGAAGTAATGTTTCTGGTCCGCCCATTCTTGGCATCATGACATCCAATAACAATAAATCGGGTTTAAACTGAGGAGCTTCTTTCAGTGCTTGCTCACCCGAACTGCAACTTTTAAGTGTAAAGCCACCAATAGCTTCAAGTGCTAATTGAGCAACTTCTCGAATATCATCTTCATCTTCTACATGAAGAATTTTGATTAAATCTGTCATTTTTAAGTCTTTTTTTATTTAAGTTTAAGTGTAGAGCGTATAACTTGCAATAAATCACTATTTGTTGCTTGAGATTTAATTAGCGACTTATGAATGTATTTTAATTTATCGGATGAAGCACTATTTACTGAAAACACAATAACAGGCACAGGTGGGCAACCTTGTTTATTCACTAATGGCAGCAAATCTTCCCCATTGCCATCAGGCAATACCAAGTCTAAAATAACCAAATCAAATACTTCATTCAGCAATAAAATCTCTGCTTGTTTAATCGTTCTAGCCGGAGTAATTATGGCATCTTCGATGACTATTGACTCTACAACTTTTAAAACACTCTCATCGCCTTCTAGGTGTAAAATATGGGGCTTAGGGTTAATTAATTTACGTAATGTTCGTGTCAGATCAGTTATTTCTATCGGTTTTTGCATCCATTCAAATACATTTAAAAACCGATCATCACGGTGTTTTTTTTCAAAGTCTTCCGCATTCGCCGAAATCACCACCACGGGTAATTTTTCTGTTTTTGGGAGTTTTCTCAGTTCCCTCAACATATCCAATCCATCACCATCTGGCAAATCTAAATCTAAGGTCATAACCGAAAATTTGTTATTTTCTAATGCTAGTTTTGCCTGTGCTACCGTTGCTACTGCACTGGTACTAAAACCGATATTACCCACGACCATTGTCAAAAATGTTGAAATATCACTATTATCTTCACAAATCAGCAGATGCGGTAAACCGCTATCAAATTCATTAAAAACACCATCAGGGCTATACTCTTGCAGTTCACTTAAATCAAAATAAAAATCTGACCCTTTACCTTCTTCAGTATCAAACCTCAATTCGCTGCCGTGCTTTTCAACAAAAGATTTAGATATACTTAATCCCAAACCTGTCCCACCTTTCTTGCGAGTATCTGAGGCATCTGCTTGAGTAAATTTTTCGAAAATAGTATCTTTAAAATTTTCTGGGATTCCTTGCCCATAATCTTTAACAGAGATCCTAATATTCTCTTTAATGCGTTGTGCCGAGATTTCTATCATCGAATTTTCAGGGGAAAATTTAGCCGCATTAGACATTAAATTTGCCATTACTTGCATTAATCGGTGTTTATCCCCTCGAACAAAATATTGTTTATCTTGATTTAAGTTAACAAATTCAACCTTGTGTTGATCGGCATAGCTTTTATTAGTTTCAATCGCTTCACTAATTAATAAACAAGCATCCATCACTTGCATATCAAATTCTAACTTTCCTGCGGTGATTTTCTCCATATCCAAAATATCATTGATTAACAAGATTAATCGGTCTGTATTTTTATACGCAATGTCTAGCATACCTTTCAAATTTTCTGGTATTTTTCCAATACTACCCGAAACAGCCAAGCCTAAAGCGCCTTTAATGGATGTTAATGGTGTTCGTAACTCATGGCTAACCGATGAAACAAACTCTGCTTTGGCTTGCTCAACTTTTTTGCGCTCGGTAATATCTCGCACAATCCCCATAAAGCTAATATCGTCTTCCTCATCATCTAAATAAGATTTATAAATAATTTCACTAACCGCTAAATCCATAGCAAAAGTACTACCATCTTTACGCAAACCTACAACTTCACGGACTACCCCTATTGTTTTTTCATCTCCGGCACCCATAAAATCGGTTAAATAGCTATCATGCTCTTGATGAGGTTCTTGTGGCATAAGTACTTTAACGTTTTTACCAATCACTTCATCTGCTTGATAGCCAAATATAGCGATGGCAGTATTATTAAACGTTTTGATACGGCCTCGTTTATCAATTAAAATAATGCCGTCAGCAGCGGTATCAAGAATTGCTTGGGTTTTTTGTACACTCCGCCTTTCCTCAGATTGAGCTATCCATAACTTATCCATGGTTTTATTAAGCGTTTCACTTAAGTAAGAGAACTCATCATTGCCTTTTAAATCAATGCGAGTTTTTAAATCACCTTGACCAATTTTTTTAGCGCCTTTAACCAATGTTTGCATAGAACCCGCAATAAGATGGCTAAAATATTTAGATATAAAAATTGCTAATATAATTCCAATTATATTCATTGCCCAGGTTATGGCTAAAGCTAAATTAATAGCTTTATAAGCATCATCTACGGCCGCTTTTTTAGCCTTATTTATTAGCGGCTGAATATTATCATCAAGCAAATCGTCAATCCTATCTAAACCAGCTTCATATTGCCTAAGAAAACCATCAATTTCGTTGGTTAGTTTTATGGCTTGGTTTCCAAGTAACATTGTAGAGCGAAATTCACGTTCAAAACTATTAATCGATTCTATTAGCTTATCGGTTAACGCCATGTTTTTAATATTATTGATAGCGCCATACACATTTCCTTCTGCCACAGCTATCTCTTTTAAATAAGAGGGGTTGGCATCTAAAGCATAAGTTTCAATATCGCTAAATGCCTCTAAAGCAAATATGGTTAATTTTAAAATGAGTTGTTCAGATTCGGCGTTTAATGAAATAACGGCAAAAAGGTCTTCAGCAATATAATAATCAATTTTTTTAGTTTTTGTTATAAACTGAGTCAATACCATTCGTCGAATGGCTAAACGCTCTAGGATATTTTGAGTTAATACTTTGAGTTCACGATATAAAACAGCAATTTTTTTTGCTTGCAATATAATTCTTTTATCCGTCGCAAGTGCTAAAAAATGAGACGAATGTAGCTCAAAATCTGACTCGGCATCTTCAAGTCTGGCTAATTGCTCTAAACCTTCATGACGTACATATTCAAAAACAGCTCGTGCCGACTCTCCAGCATTAATTTCCATTTCTAACGAAGACTGTTCAAGCGGGTCTTCCACCTCTGTAAGCAGATACAAATCTTGCTCAATTCGGTTTAATAAATAGCTTGACGTCAAACTAGTAATAACAAATAGGACGACTATCGCACTAAAACCTAATAATATTTTTTGCGATAAGCTTCTTTTGATGCCGTGTTCAGCCATAATTTAATAAGTTCCTATTTTTTATAGCTATTTTAGATCAAAATTTAAATAAATGTCTTTGAATTGTGTTTTTTTATTTCATGAGTTTTCTGATTTGGTGTTAAATAATCAATTGCGAAATGCAATCTTTTATAATTAGAGCCTCCTCAGAAAGTTAAACTCAAAATAACGCTGTGTAAAATTTAGACTCTTATCTGAGCGCGTAAGCCTAGCCTTTGGGTATAACGATCAAGACCCAATTGATTTATCTCAATCTCAATTTGATGCATTAACCCACAGATAATTGTAGACGACAAAAATGCCGTAATAGAACCCAAAAGAGCGGTGCTATGGTAGAGGATCAAAGTGCCTTGAATGATTATAATTAGTCAGAGGCATTGGAAAGCATTGGGATAGCAGACTCTTTTGGCGAGCTATCAAAAGGGAGCTCAGCAAAGCTTTACTATATTCAAACGCAATCATTAGAGGGGCTAGGTCGGCTAGAGGCGATTTAAAGCTATGGTCACATTGTAAAACAGCATGTCAATAGCCCTTATGCCGAAGTATCTCAGCAAAGGCTTGATATTCTAATCGAATTTTCTACAAACTAACTTTACTTAGTTTTTCTTAAACTTATCATTTTTGATAAGTTTAAACGCTCACAATAAACGATTAAAACTCTTGATCGTAAGTGCTAAAATTGAAATGAACGTTATTTGCTTTTAAGATAATAAGGCATCATTTTAGGCACAAGTTTCTTTAAAGTTTTTTCTCTATTTTTAGGGGCAGGGTGCGTGCTTAAAAACTCTAACCCACCGCCGCCACTGGCCTTAGCCATTTTTTGCCAGAGGCTCACAGCAGCATTGGGGTTAAAGCCTGCTTTTGCCGCTAATTCAATACCAATTTTATCAGCTTCTGTCTCAGATAATCGGCTGTTAGGCAAAGTTAGAGCAAGTTGTGCGGCTATAGTAGTCAGGCCTAACTCTGTATTAGAAACACTACCTGTTTCTTTTAGTACGGCTAAAGCAATGCCACTGGCCATGGCTATGGACATGCGTTCTGCTGAATGATTAGCCAGTGCATGGGCTATTTCGTGCCCCATGACTTGGGCTATTTCATCATCAGTGGCATTAAGTTTATTAATTAACCCAGTGTATATAGCCATTTTCCCGCCAGCCATGCACCAAGCATTGATGGTGTTAGGCTCATCAATAATTTTAACGCTCCAGCTCCAATTTTTTGTATCGGGACGAAGTTTTTGGGCTTGAACGATTAATTTATCGGTAATACGATTTATACGCTTAACCATTTGGGGGTTGTTATCAAGCTTCCCTTCTTTTTTAAAGGGCTCCAAAGTATTGATATAAGCTTGTTTTGATGATTGAATCGCACTGTTTTCAGAGACTAATAGTAATTGTTGGCGACCCGTTATATTTTTAGCACAAGCGTTTAATAGAAGAGTGACGGATAATATGATTAATACTTTAAAGTTAATTTTTTTCATAATGTAAGGTTATTTTAGTAAGTCAGCAACACGCATTTGCTGTTTTGTTGTGGGTTGGTAGGGATAAGTTCGCGTGTCATCATGGACATGCTCTCGATAGTTAATAAACGCCGATTGAGTATCAAAGTGTAAAAAAGGGTTGCCTTCAATTTGTTGATTCATCGTGCATGATTTTTCGTCGGCGTAGTGATGGCCCGGTAAAATAACGCGTTTTGGGTCGAGTTTTTCTTTCATGTTTTTGAGTGTGGCATATAAAACCTCGGGGTCGGCACCCGCTAATTTACAATGACCGCAACCGTAAACAAATAAAGTATCGCCAGTAATTAATTCATTGCCAAACTCGTAGCAGGCTGAACCAACAGAATGTCCTGGAGTATGCAGTGCTTTAATTGTCGTGTCGCCAACGTGTATGATATCGCCACCAAGATGAAGTTTTGACGGTTTAAAATCTAAATGCCAAAACTCATGCTCTGCTTGCATTAAATGCACATGACATTCTTTTTCTTCAAGCAATGCTTCAATGCCATTGATGTGGTCGTGATGCGCATGGGTGAGCAAAATTTGATTGATGTTTAAATCGTTTTTTTCGGCTTCTTGTAGGATAGCAGGAACATCCCAAGCAGGATCAACAACCGCGCATTTTTTTGTTTTAATGTCTTCAATTAGATAAACAAGATTGTTCATTGGCCCAAGGTCTAAGGTGTGTACTTCATACGTTTTTTTAGACATTTATGATGACCTGTTTATATAGAATGCATTTTAATTTAGTGCCGAATTTGAGTTTATACACATTTTTTAAAAATAAAAGAACTATCAATTATGTTATTATATTGGTATAAAGTTGCGGATTAACACAACACAACACAACACAAAGGAGAATAAAATGGCCGATGTAGAAACTGCAATCGCTGACGTAAAACTATATGATGCTGGTGCTGATGATGCACTAATCAAAGCTGTATTTAAAGGTTTAGGACCTTCTGTCCATAACAAAGATGCTAGTTTAGTGTCTTGTTCTGATCCAGCAGAGTTAGAAACAGTTCGTAAAAACTATTTACTTAAAAAATTAGGTTTAGATGATACACCAGCGTTAGATGACGCAATTAAAGAAGTGTGTCAAACTTTGAAGGATACTCGTAGAAAATCACGCGTTACCTTTTATTACTTACTTTGCAAAAAATTTGGCAAAGAATCAGTTTATAGCTAATTGAAAGTCATTATTAATTTGGGAACTTTATTTTCAAATTAATGTTTATAAAACGCACGTAATAAATTTTATTTCGTGCGTTTTTTTTTGAGCATAGTAAATGATTTTTTTAGCAATCAGTGTTTAATATTATTTTTATGAAAAAATTTCTTGTTTTTGTGTTTCTTACTGTATCAATTATTATACCCCTCAAGGGTTTTGCAGTAGATAAATTAAAAGTGGGAACGATAGAGCGCCCTCCGTTTGTTTTAAAAAATAATGGGCAGTTATCCGGTTTTTCTATTGAATTATGGGAAGCTATCGCTAAAGAAATAAACGTTAATTATCAATGGCAAGAACATAAGCAGTTTTCAGATATGATTAATGCGGCTGTATCGGGTGAAAATGATCTTGTCATTGCTAATATTTCATTAACATCTGCGCGTGAAAAACTGGGTGATTTTTCACAACCATTTTTTAAATCTGGCATGTCTATTGCCATAAAAAACAACTCTCAGCCTTCATATTTAACCATAATTTGGCAATCTGGCATCATGTTTTTTTTGTTGGGTGCCTTTGGGATTTTGTTGATTATTGCTCATATATTATGGTTTTTTGAGCGCAATGTAGAAAGTGCTCGCCATGATTATTTTCGCGATGATTATTTAGGGGGTATATGGGATGCCTTTTGGTGGGCTTTTATTATTATGACCATGGGTGGTTTTGAAAATGAAGTGCCGAAAAAAATTGTTAGTCGAATTTTAGCGATGATTTGGATTATTATTAGTCTATTTTTTATATCGGCTATAACTGCACAAATGACAACAGCATTGACAGTGGCTGAATTGCAAACGGATATACGTACTTATAAAGACTTAAAGGGAAAAAGAGTGGCCGTGACTGCTCAGTCGTCTCATGAGGTCTTTTTAGCAAGTAAGGGCATTAAAGCCATCGCTTACGCTTCCTTTGGGTTAATGTATAAAGACTTAAAAAATGGAAAGGTAGCTGCCATTGTGGCCGATTATCCCGTATTGTCTTATTATGCTGCTAATGATGGCTCTACTTGGATGAGAGTAGTGGGCGAAGTTTTTAATGAGGAGTATTACGGCATTCTTTTTCCTGAAAGTTCGCCTTTACTCGAAAAGGTAAACATTACACTGTTAAAGCTTAAAGAAGAAGGGTATTACAGTACCTTATCGACTAAATATTTTGGACAATAAGATTGCTAAATTTTTTATTAGAATGTTTGGGCTTAATCAGGAACTCCTTAAGCTATTTTAATGATTTATATAGGTGAATTCGTTATCATACTCGCCACTTAAAATATGACAAACGAGACATGTATGGAAAAGGTAGTTGATGTTGCTATTATTGGCGCAGGTACTTCAGGTTTAAATGCTTTAGGCCAAGTTAAAAAAGCAGGGAAATCTTTTGTATTAATCAACGGCGGACATTGGGGTACAACGTGTGCACGTGTCGGTTGTATGCCCTCTAAAGCCATGATTCAAGTGGCTGAAGATTTTCATCGAAAAAAGGTGTTTGAACGTCATGGTATCGAAGGGGCTGATGGGCTTAGCCTTAACCAAGAAGAAAGCATGGAACATGTCCGTGATATGCGCGATACCTTTGTCGATCGTGTATTGGGTAGTAGCACCGACAATATGCCTGATGAAGTCAAGCTAGATGGCTATGCTAAGTTTATTGAGCCAGGTGTTCTACAGGTTGGTGATGTCACTGTGCGAGCAAGTCGGGTGATTATAGCGACAGGTACGACACCGATTGTTCCAGCGCTGTGGAAACTGTTTGGCGATAAAATTTTAACCACTGATGAAGTGTTTGAACAAGAATCATTTCCTGACACTATGGCGGTTATAGGTTTAGGTGTGATTGGTTTAGAAATCGGCCAATCATTAAGCCGTAAGGGTGTCAAAGTAACCGGTATTGAAGGCAGTGATACTATTGCCTCGTTATCTGATTCTGTCGCACGTGATGTTGCCATCGAAACACTGGGTAAAGAGTTTGATATTTGGTTAGGCAATAATGCAGAGCTAAGCGAAGAAGGCGATAAAATTAAAATAACAGCGGGTGATCAATCAATAGTTGTTGATAAAGTCGTTGTTTCTATTGGGCGCACACCAAACTTAAGTAATTTGGGGCTAGACAAGCTAGATTTGCCGTTGGATGAAAAAGGCATGCCCTCTTATAATGAAAACTCAATGCAAATCGGTGACTTACCTGTTTATATAGCAGGAGATAATAATGGTTCACGCCAAATTCTGCATGAAGCAGGTGATGAAGGTAAAATTGCAGGTTATAACGCGGCTCATAATACAGCGACAAAATTTAAACGAAAAACACCTTTAGGCATTACTTTTTGTGACCCTAATATTGCGACGATTGGCCAGACATGGGCAGAACTAGAAGGCAATGACGATGTGGTTGTTGGTGAAATGTCATTAGGGCCAGTGGGTAGGGCGTTAATAATGGCCAGTAACCGTGGCGTGATGCGGGTTTATGCACATAAATTTACAGGCAAGGTGCTTGGTGCTGCGATTGTATCAACGCGTGGCGAGCATATCGCCCATTTATTGGCATGGGCTATCAGTCAAAATATGACCATTCATGATATGTTAAAAATGCCTTACTACCATCCGGTTATTGAAGAAGCCATGCAAGCGTGTTTATACAATGTTAAAAGCCAGCTAGACATTGCTGACGATGCTAAAATTTATGAATTAGAGGAATTATCAGATGACTGATACCACAGAAATTAAGGCATTAAACATAGAAGAAGTGATTGCTACTGATTACCGCATTATGAAAATGATGCGTCAAGTTTTATCATCTATCGCTCGTGATACGGTACCCCCAGCAGGGATGAAACACCCTTTGAGTGATGAAACAATACAAGGTATTCGTGAATGTTTAGCAGTGATTTCATCACGTGAGCACGAATTAGGCAAACAAGTGGGTAGTGAAAATAACGCTCGTCGCCCACGTTTTATTGATGAGCCAAAAGCACCTGTAGTATCAATCGATTCGTTAACTAAAAAGCAGTAAAATAATCCCCCTCTCTTAGCGTGAGAAGGGGCTAGAAAAAAAGAGATAAAAAATGAGCAAAGTAGATAAAGATTCCATCAAAAAAGTCGTCTTAGCCTATTCGGGCGGTTTAGATACTTCAGTTATTTTAAAATGGCTTGAAGATGAGTATGAATGTGAAGTAGTGACCTTTACCGCTGACTTAGGTCAGGGTGAAGAAGTAGAGCCTGCTCGCGCTAAAGCTGAAAAATATGGCGTTAAAGAAATCTATATCGAAGATTTACGTGAAGAATTTGTACGTGATTTTGTGTTTCCAATGTTTCGTGCAAACACTATTTACGAAGGTGAATATTTGCTCGGTACTTCGATTGCACGTCCTTTAATATCGAAACGTTTGATTGAAATTGCTAAAGAAACAGGTGCAGATGCGATAGCTCATGGCGCAACAGGCAAAGGCAATGATCAGGTTCGATTCGAATTAGGAGCTTATGCGTTAAACCCCGATATTCAAGTCATTGCCCCTTGGCGTGAGTGGAATTTAAACTCTCGCCAATCGTTGCTAGATTATGCAGCTGCGGCGGACATTGCAGTTGAAAAGAAAAAAGGTCAAAAATCGCCTTATTCAATGGATGCCAATTTACTGCACATTTCTTATGAAGGTGATGTACTAGAAGACCCCTATCACGAACCAGAAGAAGACATGTGGTTATGGAGCGTCTCGCCAGAAGCGGCACCTGATAAAGTAACGTATATAGAGTTAGGTTATGAAAAAGGTGATGTCGTCTCGATTGATGGCAAAGCCATGTCGCCAGCAACTGTTTTAGAGTACTTAAATAAAGTCGGTGGTGAAAATGGCATAGGCCGCGATGATATTGTAGAAAACCGTTTTGTTGGCATGAAGTCACGCGGTTGTTACGAAACCCCAGGTGGCACTATTCTTTTAAAAGGTCATAGAGCGATTGAATCATTAACCTTAGATCGTGAAGTTGCACATTTAAAAGATGAGCTAATGCCTAAGTACGCCACCATGATTTACAATGGTTTTTGGTGGAGCCCTGAACGTATCATGATGCAAAAAATGATTGATGAATCACAAAAAACAGTCAATGGTTCAGTACGCTTAAAATTGTATAAAGGCAATGTCATGGTGGTCGGCAGAAAGTCTGATACCGATAGTTTATTTGATGAAGCAATCGCAACGTTTGAAGAAGATGATG
The DNA here is from genome assembly GCA_964480635.1 of uncultured Gammaproteobacteria bacterium. GTDB lineage: Bacteria > Pseudomonadota > Gammaproteobacteria > CAYZQE01. Next base: position 44,510 of record CAYZQE010000006.1, read on the forward strand.
GCGCTTATGACCAACGTGATGCAGAAGGCTTTATTAAGTTAAACGCCTTAAGAATGCGTATCGCTGGCAAAAAGAAACGATAAATGAGTTTTATGTTAGATAAAAGCCGGCTGTTTTTAATATTTGGCTTTTTGTTTTTAATCTCATGTTCGACGGACGTCAAACCACCAGACTATGATTCCCAGCGCGCTTTCTTTTTAAATTCGATAGATCAAGTACAACAGGCAGGGGCTCTATTGCAACAAAGAGAGCTATCACCCATTGATATAAAAAGAGCGATGGCATTATTAGATAGCTCTATGATTGATGCCAATTCAGTTGAATATTCTTTTTTAAAATGGATGGACTCAGGTTTATATCAAGCATTTGTTGGATATTTGATAAAAGGGATCGAAAACTATCGTTTAGGTGTTGAGTTAGAAGACAAAGAGCAGCAGGCCAAGGGTATTGCGCAATTACAGCGTTGGTGGCAATTTTGGCAGCTTAAACGCCCTGCAATTTTAAAAAAATTAGATGCCACTCTATAAATTGATGGTGTGTACTAATGTGCGCTATAACCCCAAGCATAAATCGTGTGCAGGGCAGGGTAGTGAAGCTCTTATTAAAACAATAAAGTCACTCTCAATAGCATCAAATAACCCCATCGAAATAGAAGAAATAAAATGCTTTGGTCAGTGTGACCGAGGGCCCGTGATGCGTATTGCACCCGCATTAGAGTTTTTTTATCACGTGTCGAAAGATGATTTACCACGGATTTTAAAGAGGATTCAAACACTTTGATTTAGTGGTATTAAGTATCGTGTTCCCTTAATGCAATCAAAAAAACTTTCTTTAGGTTTTTCAGTGACCATTTAGATTAAAAAATAACTTTCAATTTTCTACCAAATTTATAGAAGTTCTCTCTTAATTTTGAGGGTTTATTTTTTACGTTTTTTTAATGTAATAGTCTGATGAATTGTTATTGTGCTATTTTTTAACAAAGTCTATTTTATATGGTATAAGCCATAAGCCATGCTATTCAACAACCAAACTAAAAAACACCGCTTATCTGAAATAACAATCCTTTAACACTTTACTGATTTAATTTTTTTTTTAGCCATCCTAGTATTAGATTAAAGAAATACACATGCCAAAAAAGGATCATTATGAAAAATAACATAAAAAAACAAAATGGAGTCGTTTTATTAGTCGCCATGGTTTTTTTAATTGTCTTAACTTTATTAGCAGTTCAGGCAACTAAGTCATCTATCAATGATGTCGCTATGGGCGGCAACCTAGCTAATCATCAATTATCTTTTATTTCAGCAGACAACGAATTAAACGTTACTGCAAAGTCATTATTGGATGCGCCTTCTTTAGCAGCAATAGTCGCAATGCCATCATATAGTGACTCCAGCACTAATGAAGCCGACTATCTTAATAAAGGCGCATGGGCAGCTGCTGCTGACGGTGCGTTCAATTCTGCAGGGATTAAATCAAGACATTTTGTTCGTTTCACTGAAACTAAACCAAAAAATCCTGACGCGGAACTAGAGACCGGCGGAGGTTATGGCGCTAATGGCGCTGCCGGTGAAATCTTTTATTTATATCGTGTCACAACTAAAGGTTTTGGTATGGATAATGTTTCTAGCAGCATTATTTCTAGTGTCGTTGCTATCGAAGATCCAGATGCTTAATTAACAAGGTTAACTATTATGAATTATAAATATATTGTCGGTGTCGTTTGTGTTACAGCAATGTTATCAACGGCCGCTTTTTCAAGAACGTCAGCACCAGTTTTACAGTTTCCTGAAAATGCCGCTGCAGAAACGATTCTTAATAAAATATTAAAGGAGCGATTTTTATCCAATCCTAGACTTCCTTTCGTTCAATCACTATCCGAAGAATCAGGCTTTATAATTCCTGACCCTTTAATTTATACTTATGTCACAAATGATAAGAAACCACACTTTGAATTTCCAATTAGTCATAAGGTGGGGACTTTTAGCGTTATGGGAAGGGTTAATAATATATTCAAAAAAGCTAGGCACAAAACGCTTCGTATCAATGATGAGTCTTATACAGTAGCTATATTAAACCAAGTTTACACAATTGATAACAATAAAAAATTGAAGCCTTCTAGTTTTTACAATGTAAAAAAACAGTCATGGGTATTACTTGGGTTTAATCAAAAAACAATGCAAGTCGAAAGAATTGTTCTACTTGATAATTCGGACCTAATGCTTGCCATTGAAATAGAGTTGGAAAAATCAAACTTAAACAACTAAAACTTAAACAACTAAAACACTGGTGTTAATAATCGTTTTAGTGATAGCGGCCGTTACGGTAATCGCTAATAGTCTTAAACTTAGGATGCATAATATGAATATTCAAATAAACTTACTCTTACTGTTATCTTTTTCGATAGCTTCTTCTGCTTGGGCTGACGTATTAGATTTACCTAATGACCCTTTGATTCTAACCAAATCGGCTACCCATAATATGTTTTTAACGTTAGATAACTCTAGGTCTATGAAATCAAAATGGGGTGGTGCATCTATACCCAGTAATCAGCATAATTGGCTCAAACTTAAGGTGCCTGAAACAAATTCTTTAGCTTATAATTCACTCACTAATTATTTAAAATGGGTGGGAGTAAAAGCTGACAGCACTGATTTTTATCCTGACATAATAGACCTAACCCAAGTCCAAGATATGATTAATGGCGGTTGGGGTGAAGGCAAGATGGATAGTTCCACCACAGACTACACACGCAAAGACTTGAGCTGGTCGAGTAGACTTCGTGTTTATGGCACAACCACATATTTAGATGCTTTGCCTACTATGGAAGATGCAAACTTAGTAATAGGCGATAGGTATAGAGAGACATCTCCATATATTCAAAATTTTCATATAATAACTCAAACCGTTGCCGGTATGGATGCAAGAAATATGGACGCTGGATTGGATTGGATACCTAACCCGCCTCCTAATTTAACGCAAAATTTTTATTTTGTGAGTAAAGATATCGGCGGACTCATTATAGATGCTAATGATAATTTTACTTTTAATGACGTTGGCTTAATTCCTGTTAGCGCTATCACCTGTGAAGCTTGGACTTATGATGCGAGTATTCCCTACTTTGAAACAGTTCAAAACAGTGATGGCTATTGGGTACCGACAGAAAATATTTTATATACACCTGAAAAGTCAAGACGATATTGTTATATAGACTTTTCGACACAGCCCAACGTATTTGTTACTGTCAATGAGACTCTATCACCTTTAGATACTATTTATAGAACTCATACTAGGGAATTTGAAGGTGAGCAATACCCCTATGACTTTTATGTTTGGAACGATATAAACAGTAATGGAGAATTAGATAGCATATCAGAAGCTGTTCTTTATATAATTGCACCTAATACAGTCTTTCCTTCAGGGCGCTCATGGGAAGAAGAATTGAGGAATTATGCTTATTGGGAAATATATAATAGCACCCGTATCAAAGTGGCTAAGGCATCATTAAGTCAGTTACTTGATTCGATGGAGCATAGCGATGCCATTCATATTGAATACGGTGTTCTTAATGACTTTACTGGGGATAATGAACGTTCAGTTCAAATGTCAGACTTATCCTTAAATGATAATGAGAGCTTACTGTTAAAAAACTTATTTAACACACGTCATGATGGAGAAACGCCTTTACGTGAAAAGGTAGCCGATATTGGTGAAAGTTTAATTAGCAATCCGTCTCAAGTTTATTTTAGAGATGAGGCTAATGGTGATGCCGGTGGCTCGTGTACCAAAAACTATAATATAGTCATCAGTGATGGAGCTTGGAGTGACAATAGTAACTTTATTTTAATCGGCAATACTGATGGTGATAACGACTCAAACTATGACGGTGGCGTTTATGCAGATAACTGGTCTAATACCTTAGCCGATGTCGCGATGCATTATTATGAGACTGATTTACAGCCTGCTTTAAGTGATGAAGTGATTGCAACACCAGAAAACCCTGCAATTCACCAACATTTAACTAATCACCTAATTGGTTTTAACTTATCAGGAAACATAGTTGACTCTGATGATTTAGAAGCAGGTGTCAATTGGCCAAGCCCTTATGTAGGAAATATTGATACGGCTAGAGTAGACGATATTAGACATGCTGCCTTTAATAGTAGAGGGGGATATTATTCTGCCAATAACATCGATGATTTAACGGCCGCATTAGCTGCGATTACAGGCTCCATTCAGTCAGAAGTGAGTAGTTTATCGCCTATTTCTGTTTCTACGACGAACTTAGACACTTCAACACGTTTATTTTTAGCTAATTTTGAATCTGACAAATGGACAGGGAATCTTTCAGCCTTTGAATTGCAAAGCACTCAAACTGGCGAGGTCAACCAAGTAGCTCTCTTTAATGCTGGAACAGTGCTAACAGTCAGAAATATAGCGAATAGCCCTCGTAATTTAATAACCTATAACGCTACCTTAGAAACAGGTGTAAGCTTTGAAAAAGCTAATCTCGATCAAGGATGGCTCAATGATTTAGGCTTTACTCAGGTTCCACTCACTGGAATTGAAACAATTGCACTTGTAGATGATCGAATAGACTGGATAAAAGGTGATCTGACATTAGCATCAAATAACAATGGTGCTTTGGCTGATCATGAATCGTTTGATTTAGTTATTGGTGGCGTTACTATTAGTGTCACAAAACCCTTTCTTGAAAATTTAATCGCTCAACTCGAAATATCCTTAGCTGCTTCAGAGTCAAGTTTTGGGTTTGCTTTTGCTGACTGCCCAGTTGCTCCAGCTGATAATTCTCCGTCTATAAATTTGTACTGCAATAACGTAGAAAAAAAGATTATTGCCGAAGCGGGATTAGCATTATACGGACAGGAAGCCTTTAGAGAAAGAAACTCTAGATTAGGTGATATTATTCATTCAAACCCTGTTTATGTTGCAGCCCCAACTTCGCGCTCTGTAGACCCTACTTATTTAGCGTTTAAAACTACTTATAGTAACCGGGCACCAATGGTTTATATTGGCGCTAACGATGGCATGCTTCATGCTTTTGATGCGGCAACTGGAGAGGAAAAATTTGCTTATTTACCAAAAATATTAGTTAGTGACAATAATGAAGAAGGATATCACTATCTGACTCAACCAGACTATAACCACAGATATTATGTTGATGGTTCGCTAACAGTATCCGATGTTAAAATTAATGGTGTTTGGAGAACAATTTTAGTAGGCGCTTTACGCTCTGGTGGCAAAGGGTATTTTGCACTGGATATTACTGACCCTTCAACTTTTGCTGACCCAAGTCAAGCTAGCTCTCGTGTTCTATGGGAGTTTACAAATGATGACTACTCTGAATTGGGTTTTTCATTTTCAAGAGCAAGGATCTTTGAAGCAAATGATGGCAAATGGCATATCGGTTTCGGCAATGGTGTTAATGCTGCTAATGGTGTCGCATCACTGGTTCTATTAAATATAGCGGCAGGCATGGATGGTGATTGGAGTGGCACTGGTGACTATGTCGTTTTAAATACTCCCGACAGCAATACTAATGGATTGTTTACGCCCACTTTCATTGATACTGATAGTGATGGAACGGTTGACTTTGCCTATGCTGGCGATATTAACGGCGCTTTATGGAAATTTGATTTATCGTCTAATTCAACAGCATCATGGGCTGTAAGCCTTAAGCTATTTAATACATCCTCTGGAGACTCCATAACAACAGCGCCTTCATTATCTATTGTAAGAGGACAGTTAATGGTTTTTGTTGGTGGAGGTCGGTTTATTACTGAACTCGATAGAATTAATGCTGGGGATAGCCAAAGATATTTTTATGGGTTTATTGACAACGACACATATGTTGATGGCGCTACCGATCTTCTTGAACAAACAGTGGATGCTAACTTCCCTGGTCAAAGTGTTCTGACTAACCATGCTATTGATTTTGATAGTGGCCAAATGGGCTGGAAACTAAAGCTAGAGGACAATGGTGAAATGAATGTAACTCGTTCAATATTAAGAGATGGTATTGTGTTCTTTAATTCTTTTTCACCAACACCTAGTAGTTGTGGTGGACTGGGTTATGGTTATAAATATGCTGCCAAAATGAGTAATGGAGGGCAGCCCAGTAACGCGGTGTTTGATATTAATGGTGATGACCAGGTAGATTTAATTGATAATGCAACAAATGCAAATGGCGATACAGGCATAGTGAGTAAAGTCAAAGTTGATGGTTATTTACCTGAACCTGTATTTATTGGTGATGTTCAATATGACAACTTAAATCACCAAAAAGTTGTGGCGTTAAAAAACATTAAAACAGGTGTCATATATTGGATAGAATTAAAATGATGGTTATCAAAAAACATAAGGGGTTCAATCTCATTGAACTCATGATAACAGTTTTTATTGTTGGCATATTGGGTGCTATAGCCGTGCCTTATTTTTCAGATAACATCATTGCGGCTAATCGCTCTGATGGTCGAAGTGCCGTTTTAAGAGCTTCTGCCGAATTAGAAAAATGTAAAGCACTGTATAATCAATATAATCATGCGAAGTGCACTGCTCTTTTCCCTATTTTAAGTCCTGATGGACTTTATAGCGTCACTGCAGCTTTAGCCCCTAGCACCTATCTATTGACAGCCACACCGCTAGTCACGACAACTCCAGCAGATACAGACTGTACTACAATCACACTAAGTCACACTGGTGTTGAAGGAGGTAGCGGTGCAAATTCCAGTGTTTGTTGGTAGCCAACCATCTAAAACCCAATTAGGTTTTACCCTATTAGAGCTAATGGTGACAGTGGCTATTGTGTCAATATTAGTGTCTGTTGCGGTACCTTCCTTTGATTCATTTATAAAAAATGAAAGGCTCACTTCAAATACAAATTTAATCATTTCTAACTTGAAATTGGCTAGGTCTGAAGCGATAAAAAGAAACACTCAAGTTATCGTATGCACAAGTACTAATGGAACCTCTTGCACTGGAGGTTCAGGTGAAAGCGGTTGGATTGTTTATGCAGATATTGATGACTCTGACTCGTTAACAGTTGGTGATGATATTATTCGAGTTCAAGGTGCCATTGGAAACTTATCCATAACGACTTTCGGTAATATAGCCTTTAATAATCGTGGATTTAGCCCAGATTCAAATGTTGTTTTATCCCTATGTGACGATAGAGGCGTTAACGATGCTAAAGCGGTAACATTATCTAAAACGGGTCAGTCAAAATCATGGGGGGTTCCTACATGTTAAATACTCAAAACGGAAGTTCATTAATTGAATCTATGATTACACTGTTTATAATTTCAATTGGTTTACTCGGTATAGCTTCTTTACAGGTTAATACGCTTAAATATAATTCAAGCGCTCAATGGCATGAATTAGCCGTTCGCCTTAATGCTGAAATTGCCACTAGAATTACCCTTCAAAATGAAAATTTCAATCTGTACTCAACTATAGATACAAGTAATTCTTACAGTAAAGACTGCATTGCAAATGCCTGTACTGACGCTGAGATGGTTACCGCTGATGCCGATGATTGGAAAAAAGAAATAGAAGATAATTTACCCTCTGGTCGTGGCATAATATCGGTTATAGATGCTTCGACACTTTCCTTGGTTATTATGTGGGACAATGATAATACAGGTGCTTTAGGTACGAATTGTTCTGGAAATGAAGCTATTGACTTAACTTGCTTTACAACACAAATAGTTCAAAGAGAAAATTAAAATGCTAATCAATAAAAGCCAAAAGGGATTTTCGTTAATCGAAATAATGATCGGAATGATTATCGGTATTTTTTTGGTTGGAGGGGTTTTACAAATGTACTTATCGAGTCGAGTTAGCCAACAGTTTACTGAATCTAATTCTGAGCTACAAGATAATAGTCGGTTTGTCTTTGATATTATGTCATCAGATATAAGAATAACTCGATTTCTAGGGTGCTTACCTTATGAAGGTGATAATTCGAATGTTGTTAATCACCTTAACACCGCTGCTGCTAATTACGATTCAGCTATACATGACTTCATAGATGAACCCCCTATTGCTTTTACTGAAGACGATGGGCTAAATGGTTCTGATAGCATTACAATACACACGGCCTATCCTACCTTAAGCACCATTAAGGAGCCTCACAATGTAAATAGAGAAGCCAATATTGAAATATCTATTAATAATACGATAAAAGATAATGATATCATCTTGATATCTAATTGTTCTGGCGGTGATATCTTTGAAGTAAGTGGTATTTCCGCTGGGGCAAACGCAGCACAATCGGCATTAAGCCATACTTTAGGTGCAGGAACCCCAGGCAATAGAAATGGAACATTGTGTGCTGCAGCGCCACCCGCCCACTGCCTTTCTCAAGAATACGGAGCAAACTCTGCTATTTTTGTTTTACAAGCTATCAGATATGACATTAGGAATGGAGCTAATGGCGAGCCTTCACTCTGGCGAACTGTCAATGATGAAGCAGAAGAATTAGTTAATGGTGTTGAGGAAATGCAAATATTAGTTGGTATCGACACAAATGACGATGGCGGTCCAAATCAATACGTCACACCAACTGACGTAGTCGACGACACTCAGATAGTTTCTATCCGCATATTATTATTGCTAAAATCAAGTATGCTAAACGTATTAACTTCTGCTCAAGAATATACCTTTAATAATGCTGTCATCACCTCTGCAGATTTAAATTTAAGGCGTTCTTTTTTATTAACAGTCGCTTTAAAGAACCGTTAGAATGGCTGATAATTTAATTAAAAAAATTAAAAACTCTGAATTTAAATTTAAATACAAAGGAGATGATTTTATTTTTAAATACATACAAAGTTTAAATGCACAAACATTAACTGAAACAACGTTTAATGGTGCTATTTTAAAAAAACAAGCCGTTGCTAAAATTTTTCACTCGTACCGTAAAATATGGACGGGAAGTAAGCTTTATTCAAGTCAAAATGCTCGGATATTACTTCCTGATCATGTGAAACAAGTGTTTTTTTTAGAATATAAACTAATGATAAAATATAACGATGTTTGGTATGCGGAATAAACGACCTTAGTCATTGTAAATGAACCTGAACTGAAGCTATATACCTGATGCATTCAGGCATTAACTATTTCTTTTCGAAATAGAAGAAATAAAGTACTTTGGTCAGTATGACCGAGGCTTCGTGATGCGTATTGCACCAGCTTTAGATTTTTTTATCACGTGTCGAAAAATGATTTACCACTGATTTTAAAAATGGTTCAAACACTTTGATTTAACGTAACTACTCGCCCCCACCAGAAGGGATATTACCAGCCAAGGCAAGCTGAATAG
>CAYZQE010000007.1:0-2982 GCA_964480635.1 uncultured Gammaproteobacteria bacterium
CAGAAAACGATAATTGCATAATATAGTCACCTTAAATAGATGGCTTATTATACCATATACCACTCAAACCATTGATTTATAAAGCATTAACTTGAGATCTAGTCGTTTTTTCATACTTTAGTTAATCAGGATTTCCTTAAGGAAATCCTGATTAACTCCATAAACTTTTACGATCTATCAAGCCATTCTATCCTAGGCGCAACTTGAAACTAATGACGAGTCCTTAGTGAAAGTTGGAACGACGGAGAGAATGGCTTGATAGCTAGGTCGATAAATGCTCCTGCATTATCGACATTCACCACATCCATGTGGCTTCCCTACGGGTCGTTGCCAAATGATCGCCAGCGTTGTTATCGAATTTTGTGGTATCTAGATGACACTGCAATTCGATGCCTATCTGACAATAATTTGGCTTAGATAAAAATTATGGAGTTAATCAGGATCTCCTTAAGCGAGAAAGTTAAGGGCTGATACAAAGTTATGCAACAAAAAACAAATTTAGAGCTTAAAATTGCAGAACGAAAAGTGCTTTCGGATGTATTTCCAGAAGTTAAAAAGTTACCACAACTGCATAATTACCAATGGAAAAAGCTCGTTTTTAAAAAGAATGACATTCTATTTATGCCCGAAAAGCCGTGCAATCGGTTTATGTTATTAGGCAGTGGCCGCATTCGTATTGAGCTGCAAAAATCAAACACTCGGGCGATTACCTTATATCGAGTAGAGCCAGGGCAGCTATGTATTCATTCACTCATAAATCTTATTAATGACACAGACTATAGCTTTATTGCGACTGCCGAAGAAGATGGTTGGTTTTGTTGGGCAGACAAACAGCAGTTTAAAATTTGGATGATGGAACTCAGTGAGTTTCAACATTGGATATTTAATAATATAGGCACACGATTTAAGCAAGTTATCAATCGTTTCGCCCAACATTCATTTACGCCGGTTGAGCAGCGTTTGGCCGATTTATTATTGGAGTACATGGGCGCTCAACAAATAGTAGGGCTCACCCAAATTGAAATGGCTTCAGAGCTAGGTACGGTACGAGAAATTGTGTCTCGCCATTTAAGCAAGTGGCAAAAAATAGGCTGGATTGAAAAAAGGCGAGGTGAGATAGAGATTTTAAATATCGAGGCTTTGCTTCAGTTATCCAATTAGACCCCGTGAAAAATTCAATTTATAAACATTCAAAATGTGTGACTAAGTCTCATTCGGCTATGTTGACTGAGACTTAGTCACAAAACTTTTAAAAAACATAGCTTAAACTCTGTTCAATTAAATTTTAAATAGAGGTTATTATGTTTAGCAAGAATAAAAGTTGGTCTCCATTGTACTTTCTATCTGCATTAGGTGCGGGCGGAATGATAGCAACATTTTTTATGTACTTATTATTTTGGATAGAACATCCTAATCAACCAATCCCCGTCTATGAGGATATTGTTTTAGCTTTTTCACAAGGCTCTCAAATAACACAGTTAATGATTGGCGTGGCTTTATTCGGCATTGCTATATTTGGTGCTTTACACATCATTTTGCTAGTTTGGAATCTATCTCAATATAAACAATGGAAAATGTCAGGGGCATTAGAAGAAATTAAAGGAAAGAACGCGCATACCCAGCTATTAGTCATTCCACTAACGCTCGCCATGAGTATTAATGCAGGCTTTATTATGGGCGCTGTTTTTATTCCGCAACTGTGGTCTGTCGTCGAGTATTTATTCCCAATCGCATTATCTGGTTTTGTGGTTCTTGGTATTTGGGCTATGCGACTTTATTTTGACTTTTTTAGCCAAACCGTCAGTGAAAATCAATTTGATAACACGGCAAATAACTCTTTAGCACAGCTATTACCTGGCTTTGCCTTTGCGATGATAAGTGTTGGCTTAACGGCTCCTGCCGCAATGAGTACGAATAATGTAACCGTTACGTTTAGTATTGTTTTAGCAAGTATTTTCATTATCCCAGCTATCTTTATTACGTTAGTCAAGCTAGTGATTGGTATTACACACATGTTAGAACATGGTGCCAACAAAATGACGTTGCCAACGCTTTGGATTGGTGTACCCATTTTGACTACGTTAAGTATTGCAATGATGCGAATTGATCATGGTTTAGCGCATACACTCGGTGTGTCAGAAGCGGCTTCATCATTTTTGTTTTTAACATTGATATTTTCGGCGCAGTTATTTTTAATTTTGTTAGGCACAGCGGTAATGAAAAAAATGAATTATTTTAATTCATTACATAGTGGCGAAGAAAAATCCCCCATCATTTTTGCCTTAATTTGCCCGGGCGTTGCATTCACTATTTCGTTACAGTTCTTTATCAACAAAGGGTTAGTTGCTATCGAAGTGATGGATAAATTTAGTGTGGCATATTGGTCATTGACATCGTTGACAATAGCACTTCAATTGATAACAGCAGTTTATTTAATTAAGTTTATTAATCACTTAGTCGTTATTAAAAAAGAGCCTGTCACTCTAACAGCCTAAATAAAAAGGGTCGCTCATAAAGCGGCCCTTTTTAAACCTAAGATGTTGTTCATACATTGATTTACTTTCAAGGAAGAATAGACTTGAAAAGGCCTTTGAGAAAAGTAGAATTTTATTTATACGAATAAGCCCCACCTGTATTTTTCGGCTAGGAACTCATTCCAGTCCTTCACAAAGTTTAGTCTATCTGATACGTTAACTTTTATTTCCGTTTCGTATACCGTTAGCTATGAACAAGTCCAATAATTTTTAGTCGTTTATTAGAATGCTAAGCATGGGCTTAGTTTTTTACGTAATATGTAAAAAAATATCTGATTATGGTCTATATTTAATAGTCGAAACAATAATGTAAGATTAAGACATAATGTATTACCATGACAACAGACACTAAAAGCAGCATATTTGATAACGATGATTTAAACCAAGCATCGGAGTATCTACGTTTGGCCTTACAAAAATTGGGGCAACATAAAGCGGCGGCAACACC
>CAYZQE010000007.1:3082-10794 GCA_964480635.1 uncultured Gammaproteobacteria bacterium
TTTACGGCGCGCTATGGCGGAGAAGAATTTGTTGTTTTATTGCCAGATACACTCATTACTAATGCTTTTTCTGTTGCAGAGAACATTCGCAGCACCATTGAGAAAAACAAACTAACCATGAGGAAGTCAGGCATCTCTTTAGGTACGATAACCGCATCATTTGGTGTAGCAGGACATCGTAAAAATGAAACCGTTGAAGATGTTATTAATCGCTGTGATGCGGCTTTATATCGCGCCAAAAAACTAGGAAGAAATCGTACTGTTATTGCTGACTAACGCGCCCATTTTATAAAGCTGACAATCGCCAATGAAACAGTAAGTGCCAAATGCTATTGTTTTTATATAATAGCGACTATTTGAACTCAAGCATTAGGTCATGTCTGCCATGCAAATCACCAATGAAATTATTATTGCTAGTACCACGGTGTATTTGGCAATACTGTTTTACATCGCTTATCGAGTGGACAAACAAGCGACTGGAGCCGTTTCAAAATACCAGCCCATCATCTATACCTTATCTTTAACGGTATATTGTACGTCTTGGACCTTTTATGGTGCAGTCGGTAATGCGGCGCATTCTGGGTGGAGTTATTTCACTATATATTTAGGCCCTATCTTAGTCTTTATCTTTTTCTTTCCCTTTTTACGAAAAATTATAGCGACCGCTAAAAAACATAAAACCACCTCAATCGCAGACTTTATTGCAACGCGATATGGCAAAAGTAACCGCCTTTCTGTCCTTATAACCTTAATTGCCTTTATTGGCACCATGCCCTATATCGCCTTGCAAATTAAAGCGATTGCCAGCTCATATGACACCTTAATTGGCATTCAGTCTATTGGTAATGACAGCCCCTTTACAGGGACAGCTTTTATCTTAACGGTTATTTTAGCCATATTTTCTATACTGTTTGGCGCAAGAACAATCGATGCTTCGCAGCATCATAAAGGGCTTATTTATGCGATTAGCTTTGAATCCATTGTTAAATTAATGGCATTTGGAGTTATTGCGATACTGGCTTTTGACATTGTCGTCGCAGCAGCAGCGCAGAGCTCAAAAAGTACCACGCAATTATTGTTCGAGCCGTTTATGTCATTCGAAATGTCGATAGCACTCTTAACTAAAACATTTTTGGCAGCAGGCGCTATTTTTTTACTGCCAAGGCAGTTTCATGTGTTAGCGGTCGAGGCTCGTGGTGGAGAAAACCCCTCACGCTGGGGTTTGCCACTGTATTTATTGTTGTTTAGCTTGGCGGTTATCCCCATTACGGCGGCAGGGTTATTGTTGGTAGAAGCTAAAGAAAATGCCGATTTGTATGTGCTCATGATCCCCATGTTTGAACAAGCTAATGCATTGTCTATTTTTGCTTATTTAGGTGGGTTTTCAGCGGCTACTGGCATGGTTATAGTGGCTACTTTGGCACTCAGTACCATGGTGTCCAATGAAGTTATTTTTCCATTGTTGGTGCGTTTTTACAAAGTGGATAGCAAGCAAAAGCTGCATACAAAATTATTAATTGTACGTCAAATGACGATTTTTATGCTAATGCTCACGGCCTATGGTTATTATTATTTGGGGGGTGCCGAAAAGTCCTTACAAAGTGTTGGCTTAATTTCATTTGCTGCGGCTATTCAGTTTTTACCCTCAGTTGTCGCCGCTGTTTATTGGCATAAAGGGCACAGAAATGGTGTCGTCATTGGTTTATTATGTGGTTTCACGATTTGGGTTTATTGTTTATTAATGCCCTCTTTAGCCTTGTCATCATGGATGCCGACTTGGTTTTTAAATGTATTAGCTGATAAATCATCATTTTTTAATCCGCAGCAATTGTTTTATATAGAATTTGACGATTCATTAACTCATGGCGTATTTTGGAGTTTATTTTTTAACATAAGCACCTTTGTTTATATCTCACTTAAATCAACCTCGCGATTAGTCGACCGATTGCAAGCAAGTTCGTATATTGATTTGCAACAAACGGTGGTAAGGCAGCCGATAACTGATCAGTTTAAAGTGCTCGATTTGTATGATTTATGTGTGCGCTTTACGGGTGAGCATAGAGCGCAAGAGTATTTTACAGAACATGGTTTTAACGTTGATAGTTTATTACGACAAGATGCAGACACACGGTTTATTGAATTATCAGAGCGATTATTAGCCAGTAGTATCGGTACAGCAACTGCCGAACATTTAATTAAATCAGTTACGACGAACACACAATCACCCTCTCAAAGTATTTATGATTTTATCGACCACACGGGTCAAGCGATTGAATTTAATCGAGAGCTATTGCAAGTCACGCTCGACCATATAGGGCAAGCCGTGAGTGTGGTGGATGCCGATTTACGTTTGGTCGCTTGGAATAGACAATATTTAGAGTTTTTTGATTACCCAAGCAATTTTATACATGTCGCGAAGCCGATCGAAGATGTCATTCGCTTTAATGTAAAAAGAGGTTATGGCTCGGCGATATCGGGCGATATTAATGACAAAATACAGCAGCGACTTAAGCATTTAGAAAATGGAGATAACTATATCTTTGTGCGTGAATGGCAAAACAAAAAGATCATTCAAACAGAAGGCGCAAGAATGCCAGATGGCGGTTATATCACAACTTATACGGATATAACGCCGTTAAAAAAAGCCGAAATGCGCCTCGAAGCCATTAATGAAACACTCGAAGCAAAAGTAGTAGAAAGAACTGAAATGCTATCGGTAGTGAATGACCAGCTCGAAAAAGTGCTGAATAACAAAACACACTTTTTAGCCGCCGCCAGCCATGATTTATTGCAACCCATAGCGGCATCAAAATTATATTTAGGCGCACTTCAAGAAGACCTCGCGGATAATGATGTTCAATTAGATTTAGCCAACAATGCATTAAGCGCATTAAAAACAGCAGAGTCATTATTAAAATCATTGCTTGATATGTCTAAAATGGATTCAGGTTTGCTTAAACCGGATATTAAAGAATTACATCTACAAGGTTTGTTTGATTCATTAGAAAATGAGTTTTTAGTGAGGGCCCAAAGAAAAAATTTACGCTTTAAAGTCATCGCTAATAATTATTATGTTTTAAGTGATCGCACATTGTTATTAAGTATTTTGCAAAATTTAGTAGCAAATGCCGTGCGTTATACAGGTTCTGGTAGCGTGGTGGTGTTATGCCGTTTAGCAGGTAAAGACCATGTTAAAGTAGAAGTCAGAGATAGCGGTGGAGGTATTGCCATCGACCAACAAAAAGTTATTTTTGAAGCCTTTAAACAGCTGGGCAATGCCGCTAATGTGGGGGTTGGTTTAGGTTTAGCTATAGCGCAACAAGCCGCGAACTTATTAAATCATAAAATAACAGTGCGTTCTGATCTTGCTAAAGGCAGTTGCTTTAGTGTATTGATACCCAGAGTCAATCAAAATATCCAACCAAAAGTGCTTAGTCAATATAAAGACATTCAATCAATTGAGGGTTTAAAAGTCATTTGTATTGATGATGACGAAGCGGTATTAAAGGCAACTCAAAGCTTATTACAGCGCTGGGGAATAACAGTCGTTTGCTTGCAAACAGCACAATCATTTATCAGTTTAGTTGACTGTGGAGAGCGCTTTGATGTGCTGATGATGGATTATCAATTAGGTGAAGGTTTTAATGGTTTGGAGTTATTGCAATATTACGAAAGTAAATCAATCAATCGTTTTTGCGGCATCTTAACAACGGCAGAACAAAACCAAGCTTTAAAGCAAAAAACCCTAAAGGCCGGTTATAAGTTTTTGCCAAAACCAGCAGAACCAGCAAAGATAAGGTCTGTTTTTCAGTCATTTTTAAGCACCTAATTTAATAATTTAATAATTTAATAAAATTATCTTCTATACTCTAGTATCTCATGGATTTACTGGAGTTTAAGAATGAAAAATAACCTTCCCATTACTAATCAAGAAACAACCTTTGATGCCAATGCGCAATTAGTAACTGCCACTGATCTAAAAGGGAAAATCATCTATTGTAATCAAGAGTTTATTAATGTGAGTGGTTTTAGCGAAAGTGAACTCATCGGCTCCAGCCATAACATAGTACGACACCCCGAGATGCCCGCAGCAGCTTTTGAAGATTTATGGTCAATGCTAAAACAAAATAAACCATGGTTAGGTTTAGTTAAAAATAGATGTAAAGACGGTAGTTTTTATTGGGTAGAAGCCTATGTTACCCCCATGCTTGAAAATGGTGACGTTGTTGGTTATGAATCTGTTCGAGTAAAGCCCGAAGCAGAGAGCGCTAAAAGAGCAGAAAATGTATATAGTCAATTAAAAAAGGGTGGCTATAGGGTATTACCAGCTTTGAGTTTAAGCCTACAAATGGCAGCCCTTATGGGGGTGTTAGGTTTATTGTTTGGCATGTTGGCTTATACCTTGAGTGATATTAATATTATTTTAATTTCGTTCTTTAGTGTGACTTGGGCATTGCTTGCCTGGGGTGGAAGCCGTTTGATGCTGGCGAATGTCGCATCGTCGGTCGTTTTTGCTAAGCAAGTTGTTAATAGCTCGCTAGCTCAAAAAATATTAACAGGGCTCAGTGGTGATGGTGGCATAATTCAGTTGGCATTTTTGATGGAAAGAGCCAAATTGAGAACCATATTGGGTCGTATTGATTTGTCTATTGATGATGTTACATTAATTGCTTTAGAAACAGCACAAGCGGCAAAAAGCATCAGTTTGCAGTTAGAGCTTCAACAGGAAAACGTATCAAAACTAGCAGCGGCTATGGAAGAAATGTCAGGAAGTGTTTCTGAGGTAGCATCTAATGCGACATCGGTTTCAGCTTCAGCCCAACTGGCTAATGATGATACTGTTTTAGGAAAACAAGCGGTATCCGATGCGACTAAATCAACGGAGCTGGTTGCAAATGAGGTAAAAAATGCGACTAAAACGATCATTCAGTTAGAGAAAGACAGTGAAGCCATTGATGATGTTTTAGTGGTTATACGAGGAATTGCAGAGCAAACAAATTTACTGGCTTTAAATGCAGCGATTGAAGCCGCTCGTGCGGGTGAACAAGGGCGTGGGTTCGCTGTAGTTGCCGATGAGGTGAGAACCTTAGCAAGTCGTACCCAAACGTCTACTGAAGAAATTCAAGTGATGATAGAGCGACTTCAAGAAAACTCTCGAAGTGCAGTAAAAGCAATGGAATCGAGTACTGACCGTGTGGTACAAAGCGTCGAGAAAACTCAAGAAGTGGGTAAGCGATTTGATGAAATATTTAAAAGAGTCAATACTCTAAATCAGATGAACATTTCAATTGCAGGCGCTACTGAAGAACAAAGTTTAGTTTCACATGAGATATCTCAAAATGTTTATTCGATAAGCAATGCGAGTGATGAACTCACCATTGCAGCCACTACAACCTCTGATGCGAGCGCTAAAATGGCTGCCCTTTCGAAAGATTTGCGCAATGTGCTCGAACGCTTTAAATCTTAAATTAGCGTTTAATTTTACGAAGTGAAGATTCAGACCAAAAAGAAGGCTTTATTTTAGCGTTCCAAGAAATAGTGTCTCTTGGCACAATAAAAAGGCTTTCGCTCTGGTTGATGTGTGATTTTGAATATAAGTATGCAGGGTAAACAAACCTTGGGTCTTTTTGTAGCAAAGACTGCCAATCAATATCAACAGTTTTAATAAGTTGCTCATTTTTATAATAATCAGTGCGATAGACGGCAAAGCTAGAGGTATCTATAAAACTGATACGATAATCATACCACCCATGCTTAAGTTGAGTGGTGCTTTTAAGGTTATAAATTGCTTTTTCTTGGTGCTGACATTGAGATTTGGGCAAGTTTTTAGTGTGTTTTGATTGTTCGTTATGAGGCAGTGTTAACGTTTTTAAACAATGCTTAAACGTAGTGGTTGATAATAAAATATGTTCTTCATCACTCAGTTGTCTTAAAAAAACCTCACCATAAGTGAGATTAGAGCCATTCCATAATTCATCGGCTTGAGGTGCCGCAAAACGTCTTACTTTGCGCAGTTTTGGCAACCAAATTTGCATTAAAGGGCTACGAGTGAGATCAGTATAGTGGGTGATTAAAATACCCGTGCCTTTGAGTTTGCCAGAGCGGAAAATAGCCAGCTGCTTTTGTTTAATGATGCCATCGTGGTAATTGTTATTTATAAAGCTTTCAAAGGTGTTAACGCTGGCTTTGCGCCCTTTACGTCGATTAATTAATCGAGAAATTTCCCCATTTCTTTTTTTACTGATGGCATTTACAGGTAACTGTGCACGTAAAACAAAAAAGGCTTGTTCTGCTATTTCAATGGCGGATAATTGTTTTGAGATGGGGTAGCTTAATTTGCTCGCATAAACCGATTGAATGCTAAAGATAAGCATTAATAAAATTTTATACACCATTATTTTTACCCTCTCATTTTAGTGACTATTTAAAAATGCTCGGATAAGCTATTTTTGTTGGCAACAATGACGGCTTGAGTTCGGTTTTTTACGCCTAGTTTTTTAAATATAGTGGTCAGGTGAGCCTTAATAGTGGCCTCGGTAATGCCCATGGTGTCGGCCATGCTTTTACTGGCCTTACCTTGTTTTAATAAGGTTAAAACTATAATTTGGGTGGGTGTTAATTGTTCAAGCCCTGATGGCTTTAATGCTTCGCTACTGTCTATTTTGGGGAAGTATAAATCGCCTTCTAAAATGGCAGAGATAGCTTGAGCGATACCCTCCATTTCTAAGCTTTTAGAAATAAACCCACTAGCACCATATTGTTTGGTTTGCTGCACAATATTGTCGTCATCATAGGCAGATATGATGACAATAGGCAATTCTACATATTGTTTTTTAAGGCTTAAAAGCCCGTCTAAACCTTCAATATCGGGTAGTTTTAAATCTAATACCACTAGGCTTGGCAGGTGTTTTTGTGATTTCAATCTATGTTGTAACTTTATAAAACAGTCCACTTCATAAATATCAACATTGTCTAGTAGTCGATTTAAAAGATTACTGATTGCCGATCGAAAAAGAGGATGGTCATCAGCAACTATAATCTGTTTGGTCATGACATTGAAATTTAATGGGAATGAACGTATTTTAACTCAGCAGGGTGTTAGACGAAAGTCTAATTGTCGGATTAGCTGCTTAAGTTTAAGGTGTAGCGGTTGTAAAACTGTCAGTAAAGCTTAGCTCTAAGATAAGAGAGCTTTGCTGAAACTTAATCATAACGAGGATCTATTTAATGAGTGACAATAAATTTGAAACCCTGTCTCGCAGAGGTTTCTTAAAAACTTCTGTAGCAGCGGCTATTGCGGGCACAGCACCCATGTTTTTTATGAGTAATGCAAACGCTTTCACGAATGCACCAAAAGGCAGCACATTTACGTTAGGCTTTAACATACCACAAACGGGTCCCTATGCCGATGAAGGTGCCGATGAATTACGTGCCTTTAAACTAGCCGTTAAACACATTAATGGTGAAGGCGATGGCGGGATGATGAACACCATGAAGCCTATGGCGCTTAAAGGCAATGGTGTTTTAGGTAAGAAAGCAGTGTACGTCACCGGAGATACACAAACTAAATCAGATGCTGCTCGTGCATCAGCAAAACGTATGATTGAAAAAGATGGCGCGTTGATGATTTCTGGTGGTTCTTCATCGGGTGTTGCGATTGCGGTTCAGTCTTTATGCCAAGAAGCTAAGGTTATTTTTATGGCTGGTTTGAC
>CAYZQE010000007.1:10894-49763 GCA_964480635.1 uncultured Gammaproteobacteria bacterium
CCTGTAGGCGCTGGTGATTTCTCACAATACATTACGCCTATTTTAAACTCTGGTGCAGACACTTTAATACTGAATCACTATGGTAAAGATATGGTGAATTCACTGACTCAAGCGGTTCAGTTTGGTTTAAGAGACAAGATGGTTAATGGCAAACAATTTGAAATAATTGTGCCACTGTATTCGCGTTTAATGGCGCAAGGTGCCGGTGACAACTTAAAAGGAATTTTAGGAACAACCAACTGGAACTGGGCATTAAAAGATGAAGGCTCGCTGGCATTTGTGAAATCATTTGGTGCTGAATATGGTTTTCCACCTTCGCAGGCTGCTCATACGTGTTATGTGCAAACCTTGTTGTATGCTAATGCTTGTGAGACGGCCGGCACCTTTGACCCTGCAGGCGTGATTCCAACACTTGAAGGCTTTAAGTTTGATGGTATGGGTAATGGAGCAACAGAATATCGTGCTGAAGACCATCAGTGCTTTAAAGATGTATTGGTTGTCCGTGGCAATCAAAATCCAAGTAATCAATTTGATTTACTAGAAATTGTTCAAGAAGTACCTCGTGCTCAAGTAGAGTATCCTCATACACTATTTGGTGGCACTTTAGGCCCAATTTAGACATAGGGTTTAAGCAATAATGAAAGGTTATGCTGGGCGACCAGCATAACCTTTTTTTTTCAAATAGAGACCTTTGCACGAAACAGAAGCGCATAAAATTAATTAAAACGCCTTGTTTTTCTTATTTTTGTTTCGTACAAAGGTTTTTAATCATTTAAAAAGAGACGACATTTATGGATGCCATATTAATTCAATTATTGAATGGTTTGGATAAAGGTGGGGCTTATGCGCTGATAGCATTAGGTTTAACCTTAACTTTCGGTACGCTAGGGGTGGTAAATTTTGCTCACGGCGCACTCTTTATGCTAGGTGCATTCTGTGTTGTCTCTTTTCATCAAGTGCTCACGATTTCAAAAAAAGTAAAAGATGAAAGTATTACCTTTTTTGATGCCTATAAAGAACAGCCTTATTTAGAAATATGGTGGGGAGACACAGGAACCATGATCATAGATTATGCGGTTCCGATATCGATATTAGTGGTCATTCCCGTTATGTTGCTCATTGGTATTATTTTAGAGCGTGGTTTGATAAAGCATTTTTACAAACGCACACACGCAGAACAAATTTTAGTCACTTTCGGCCTTGCGATCGTGATACAAGAAATTATTAAAGCATCATTTGGTGCCAACCCTATCTCTATGCCAGCACCTGACATTGTGTCTGGCAGTGCCGCTATTGGAGCCGCATTAGGCTTAAGCGATAATTTAGTGTATCCCTGGTGGCGATTAATTTATCTGAGTTTTTCAATTGTAGTCATAGCGGGTGTTTTTTCCTTTTTAAAATACACAACCTTTGGCATGGTCGTACGCGCAGGTATGTCTGATCGTGAAACAGTGGGTTTATTGGGTATCAATATACAAAAACGATTTACCATTGTGTTTGGCTTGGCGACGGTCGTGGCTGGTTTAGCAGGTGCCATGTATACGCCCATTTTACCGCCCGATTATCACATGGGTATGGACTTTTTAGTGTTGTCTTTTGTCGTGGTTGTGGTCGGCGGCATGGGGTCATTAGAGGGTGCCGTTGCAGCGGGGTTTTTATTAGGTTTATTGCAATCATTCTCATCAATGCC
The DNA here is from genome assembly GCA_964480635.1 of uncultured Gammaproteobacteria bacterium. Lineage (GTDB taxonomy): Bacteria > Pseudomonadota > Gammaproteobacteria > CAYZQE01. The sequence goes on from CAYZQE010000007.1 coordinate 12,585, forward strand.
TGAAGTAACCGCTATTCTTCCAGGCATTGATCAAATTATTATTTATTTAGTCGCCGTTATTATTTTACTGGTGAGGCCGCGAGGCTTAATGGGTAAGAAAGGCGTGATGGAGGAATAATGATGAAATCACAACAAAGTACATTAAGTATCATGGTGATTTTTACCGTCATCGTTTTATCTGCCCCTATTTGGCTAGCGCCATTAGGTGCTAATTACCCCGATTTATTACAAAAATTAGCCATTTTTAGTATTTTTGCCATTGGCTTTAATATTTTATTTGGCTTAACGGGGTATCTTTCATTTGGTCATGCGGTGTTCCTTGGCGTTGGTTCATATGCCTCTGTTTGGATGTTTAAACTGTTTACCATGAACGTATTGCTAGGCATTATTTTTAGCGTCATTATTGCGGGGTTATTCGCTTTAGTGATTGGTTTTTTGAGTTTACGTCGCTCGGGTATTTACTTTTCTATTTTAACCTTAGCGTTTGCGCAAATGTCTTATAGTTTGGCCTATTCAGTGTTAACCCCCATTACAAATGGTGAAACAGGCTTGCAATTAAGCAGCGAAGATCCGCGTTATTTAGATAGCTTGATGGGCGTTGTGGCTCAAGACGGTTTGCCGACAACCCATTTTTTTGGTTTGCCTATGAGTGGTTATTCTGGATTTTACGTCTGTGCTGTGATGTTGATTTTATGTTTTTATATCTCGCTTAAAATATTTCGCTCACCCTATGGTTTAAAATTGATGGCGATTAAATCCAACCAAACACGCATGCTTTATACAGGCTTTAACACGCGCCCTTATTTATTGTCGGCTTTTATTGTTTCAGGCATGTTTGCTGGTCTAGCAGGTGCACTAATGGCGGCGACTGACCCATTAGCTGGCGCAGAACGTATGCAATGGACGGCATCTGGCGAAGTGGTGTTGATGACTATCTTAGGTGGCAGCGGAACACTCATTGGGCCTTTATTGGGTGTCGGTGTGATTAAGTATTTTGAAAATATTTTTTCAGCATTAAATGCCGATGCATTGCATGAGGTTTTTAGTTTCTTGCCAGAAGGTTTAGAAAACTTTGTAGTGACGGTTACTCAAGTCTTTGTTGGCGAAGGTTGGCATTTAACCCTAGGCTTAATTTTTATGTTCATCGTCATCTTTTTACCCGGCGGTATTATGCAAGGAATTGACTTCATTTCAAAAAAAATAAAAAATAAAGATAAAGATAAAAAGGAGAAATCAGTATGAGTATTCTCCTTGAAATTAAAGGTGTAAATAAAACATTTGGCGGTTTAAAAGCCTTAGATGATGTTAATTTAAAAATTGAAGAAGGTAAGATTCACGCCATTATAGGCCCTAATGGGGCGGGTAAATCAACGCTGTTAAACTGCTGTATCGGTAAGTTAATTCCAGATTCTGGATCGGTTACTTTTAATGGCATCGATATGATTGGTAAAAAGCCATACGAAATTAACCATGCGGGAATGGTGCGTGTTTTTCAAACGCCAGAAATATTCCCAGAATTATCATTGCTTGATAATCTTTTGATTCCCGCACTGGCTAAACGTGATGGCATGTTTACATTTAATTGGTTTAAAAGCTTATCCAATGATCATGAAATTCATGATCAAGCGATGCATGCACTAGAAGATGTCGGCTTAGAAAATTTTAAAGATCAACATGCAGGCAGTATTTCACGCGGTGATAAACGCCGCTTAGAATTAGCAATGAGCTTAATTCAACAGCCCACTTTATTGCTGTTAGATGAGCCAACAGCGGGCATGGCAAGACATGATACCAATCAAACGATTGATTTGTTAAAGCGCATTAAAGAAAGAGGCATGACAAAAATTATCATTGAGCATGATATGCACGTTGTGTTTAGCCTTGCTGATACGATTAGCGTGTTAGCGCAAGGGCATATCATTGCAACAGGGACACCTGATGAGATTAAAAATGATCCAAAAGTTAAAGAAGCCTATTTAGGTGAGGAGGCTGACGATGAGTAATAGTGCATTCTTTTCATGTGACGACATTCATTCCTATTATGGTGAAAGTTATATCATTCATGGCATTAGTTTTGAGGTAAAAGAAGGTGAAGTGCTAGCGTTGTTAGGGCGTAATGGCGCAGGAAAAACAACCACCTTACGCTCTATTGCAAGAGTGGATGATCCACAAGTGAACAAAGGAGAGTTGTGGTTAGATGGTCAAGCATTGCACGCTATGAAATCGTATGAAGCGGCGCAAGCAGGGGTTGCATTAGTGCCCGAAGACCGCCGTATTATTGCGGGATTAACGGTTGAAGAAAATCTTTTATTGGCGCAAATTGCACCGCCAATCGGCTGGCCGTTAGAAAAAATATATGAGCATTTCCCTCGCTTAGCCGAGCGCCGTACTCAGATGGGAACAACGCTATCGGGTGGTGAGCAACAAATGTTAGCCGTGGCTAGGGCGCTAGCCCGAGACATTAAACTATTGTTGCTCGACGAACCTTATGAAGGACTAGCCCCCGTTATTGTTCAAGAGATTGCTGGTATCGTTAGAAGCATTAAACAACAAGGCATAACAACCATTATTGTCGAGCAAAATGCAGTGGCGGCTTTAAAATTGGCAGATCGAGCCATTATTTTAGATATGGGGTTGATTGTTTTTGATGGCACCGCCCAAGAAGTATTAGATAACGAAGAATTACGCCATGAGTATTTAGCGTTATAATTATTTAATCTAATTTAAAACCAAAGTTTTGAATTCTTTTGATGAGTAATTGCGCTATTCTTGTTAGATAGATAACTATGTAGTTATCTATCTAAACACACCCTAAATTATCTGGCTTTAATTAAAGATAAAACAAATACAACAAGGAGCAATCATGTCTCTTAAGACACTCTATCCTGTCGATGAAAAATTTGCTGCGTCAGCAAATATAAACCAACAACAATATGAAACAATGTATCAGCAGTCTATAGACGACCCTGCTGCCTTTTGGGCCGAACAAGCAAAAAAAGAATTACATTGGTTTAAGGACTGGGATACCACCTTAGATTGGAGCTTCGACAAAACTGATTTACATATCGAATGGTTTAAAGGCGGCAAATTAAATGTGTCTTACAATTGTCTAGACCGCCACTTAGAAACCCGTGGCAATCAAACGGCTATTTTATGGGAAGGTGATGATCCCGCGATTGATTCGAATATCACTTATAAACAGTTGCACCACGATGTGTGTAAGTTTTCAAACGTCTTAAAGTCACGTGGGGTTAAAAAAGGAGATCGCATCGCAATTTACATGCCGATGATTCCTCAAGCCATTGTCGCGATGTTAGCGTGTACGCGCATTGGTGCAATACACTCTATTGTGTTTAGTGCTTTTTCGTCAACGGCATTACGTGACCGAATTTTAGACTCAGACTGTCAAGTGGTGATAACAGCCGATCAATCTGTTCGTGCAGGCAAGGCTCTACCTTTAAAAGCGAATGCCGACATCGCAATAAAGCAATGCCCAAATGTGCATACCAGTATTGTCATTAAACGCGGTGGTGAACCAGTTGAATGGAATGATGAGATTGATCTTTGGTATGACCCTGCAATGGATTTAGCCTCGACTGATTGCCCAGCAGAAGAAATGGATGCAGAAGACCCCATGTTTATTTTGTATACCTCTGGGTCGACAGGTAAACCCAAAGGCGTTTTACACTCAACAGGTGGTTATTTACTGCAAGCAGCAATGACCCATAAATATGTATTTGATTACAAAGATGGCGAAGTGTATTGGTGCACAGCCGATATCGGTTGGATAACAGGTCACAGTTATATTGTGTATGGGCCTTTATGTAATGGCGCAATTAGCCTTATGTTTGAAGGCGTACCAACGTATCCAGATGCTTCGCGTTTTTGGCAAGTGATAGATAAGCATAAGGTATCTAGTTTTTATACAGCACCGACAGCAATACGTGCATTAATGGCTGCTGGTGATGATTTAGTGAATACAACCAGTCGTAAAAGCTTACGTTTGTTAGGTACAGTTGGTGAACCGATAAATCCAGAGGCTTGGAACTGGTATAACCAAGTGATAGGCAATGGGCTATGTCCTATTGTTGATACGTGGTGGCAAACAGAAACAGGTGCTCATATGTTAACGCCACTTCCTGGAGCAACGGCATTAAAACCAGGCTCTGCAACAAAACCATTTTTTGGCGTACAACCCGTTTTATTAGATGATGATGGGAAGGAAGTTAATGGTAACCCAGCAGTTGGTAACTTAGCTATGAAACACCCATGGCCTTCACAGTTACGGACATTATATGGTAACCATGAACGCTTTTATGACACCTACTTTTCAATGTACCCTGGTTATTACTTTTCGGGAGATGCCGCTAAGCGTGATGAAGATGGCTATTATTGGATAACAGGCCGAGTTGATGATGTGCTTAATGTATCAGGCCATCGCTTAGGCACTGCCGAAATAGAGTCTGCTTTAGTGTTGCACCCAAAAGTAGCCGAAGCTGCTGTGGTCGGTTATCCGCATGACATTACAGGCCAAGCTATTTATGCTTACGTCACCTTAATGCAAGGTTTAGAAGGCGATGATGATTTAGCGGCGGAACTAGTAAAACAAGTACGCACTGAAATAGGGCCTATTGCTAAGGTTAGTATTATTCAATGGGCACCGGGTTTACCTAAAACACGTTCGGGTAAAATCATGCGACGTATATTAAGAAAAATAGCCGCTAATGAAATTGATGAGTTGGGTGATACGTCAACCTTATCAGACCCAAGTGTGGTGGATGATTTAACCAAGAATAGAAAAAATATTTAAAAATATTTTTACCTAAGTTACTAACTTAGAAGAATTAATTCTATTTCCCGCAATCAATTTTGAGTGGTTTTGGATAAAGAAAATAGATATTTTGACGATACTTGCTATTAGTAATAAAAATAGTATAGGAATGTTATGAAAATAAAAATTAAATTAATCGTAGGCAGTGTTTTATTGGTTTTAATACCTGGTCTTTTAGTGGGTGTTGCGGTTGGGGTCTCTGCTCTACAAACAGCTTCAAGCTCTTTAGAACATGCTGTAAGCCAGCAACTAATTGCTGTTCGAGACTCAACAAAGCGCTCTATTGTGGATTATTTTGATACCATTAACAATCAAGTGCTCACCTTATCAGCTAGTCCCCTAACGGTTGAAGCGATGAGTTCTTTAACGGTTGCGTTTAAAAATTATCGTAAAGAAACGAATTTAACAGATGTCGATGCGTTAAAAGGAGGCGTCTCGTCTTATTACTCAAAGCAATTTGGGGCTAAATATTCAACCATGAATAATGGCCAAATTGTATCGACAGCTCAATTGATTAATACTTTGGATGACGATTCAATTGCTTTACAACATGCTTACATCAGTGCTAATTCTAATGCATTAGGTGAAAAAGAAAAATTGGATGCCAATAATGACAACTCTGAATACAGTCGTTTGCATAAACGGTTTCATCCATTTTTTCGTGAATACTTAGATCGGTTTGGATATTACGATATTTTCTTAGTCGATATTGATAGCGGTGATATTGTCTATTCAGTCTTTAAGGAGTTAGATTATTCAACATCATTAAAAAATGGGCCTTATAAAGATACGGGAATCGGCACGGCTTTTAAATCAATGTCGGGTCAAAGCAAAAGCAGCATTTCTTCACTCACCGATTTTGCACCTTATCTGCCCTCATATGAAGCACCTGCCGCATTTATTTCATCGCCTATTTTTGATGGGGATAAGCAAATTGGTGTATTAATATTTCAAATGCCTATCGAGCGCATTAACTCAATTATGACTCATAAACAGTCATGGAAAGAAGCAGGATTAGGTGAAAGTGGTGAGACCTATCTAGTGGGTGAAGACCATACCTTGCGCAGTGAAAGTCGGTTTTTAATAGAAGACATGCCCGCGTATTTAAGCTTGATGAAAAGCATTGGGGTTTCTGAAGACATTATTAGAAAGCTCTCTGAAAAAGAAACGGGCATTGGTATTCAAAAGGTGGACACCCATGGTACGCAAGCGGCATTGGCTGGAACAACAGGGTTTGATATTTTTAACGACTATCGAGGTGTTTCTGTTCTTTCTGCGTATACACCGATTAATTTATTAGGCCAGCAATGGGCTTTAATGAGTGAAATTGATGAAGCAGAAGCCTTTAAACCCGTTGTTGATTTAACAGCAACCATAGTATCCATCGTCATTGGTATTGTTGCAGTATTAGGGGTTGGAGCATTACTCATTGGCTTTGGTTTTTCGGCCATGATTGTCCGGCCAATTAATAAAACAGTGAGCATGATGAAAGATATTGCCGAAGGCGATGGTGACTTAACACAGCGCCTTGAAGATAATGGCAAGGATGAATTGGATGAGTTGGCTAGTTGGTTAAACCGTTTTTTAAATGATCTTCAAAAAATGATAAAAGACTTTAAATCACATGCAATGACCTTAGCTTCTGCATCAACTGAACTATCTCAAACAGCAGAAGAAACGGGGAGTAATATGCAACTGCAATTGCGAGAAACGAGTGAAGTATCTGTTTCCATCGCACAACTATCATCAACTGTTCAAAGTGTATCGTTGAGTGCAAATAATACCGCTTCTTCTGCTAACAGCGCACTAGAAGGTGTCCAGCATGGCACCACTGTCATTGGTGATTCAGTATCGTCAATGAATTCACTCTCTAACGAAGTAGAACAAGCAGTCGATGTTATTGCAGAGCTGCAAGCTCATGTGGTCAATATAGGCGGAGTCTTAGACGTTATAAAGGGTATTGCTGAACAGACCAACTTGTTAGCGTTAAATGCAGCCATTGAAGCAGCTCGTGCAGGCGAGCAAGGCAGAGGGTTTGCGGTCGTGGCCGATGAAGTGAGAACACTTGCATCAAGAACTCAAGAGTCAACTGAAGAAATTAATAATATGATTGAAGTCTTACAAAAAGGCACGGAACACGCTGTAAAAGTGATGAATATTAGTCAAGAAACAGCTAAAAAAGGTGTTGTTCAATCGTCTGAAGCCAGTAAGATTTTTAACGAAATTTCAGCGCAAGTGACTGAAATTAATGGAATGATGATGGAGGTGGCTTCTGCCACAGAGCAACAAAGCGTTACGGCAGAGCAGATTAATAAAAGTGTTCAAGCCATCAATGATGGTGTGAATCATACTGCCAACAGCTCAGAAGAATCTGTAAAAGCGAGTAGTGAGTTGGCAAATATTGCGAATCAATTACAAGAACAGATTGAAAGGTTTAAGGTCTAGTGTATTGGGTTCTTATTAGCTTCGCTGATCTTCCTTTTTCTTCAGCTTAGCTAATCTATTTTTATTACTTGTTTCTATCGAAGCCGAACCAATATGCTCCTCACCACGAGCCGTAGCTAATTGCACTTGTTTTTCACGTTGTTGAAAGCGTTTTTTTTGTTCATCTGTACTCTTATCATAACAATGCGGGCAGCTAACACCATGCTCATATTTTAGGCTTTGTTGGTCTTCTACAGTTATGGGTAAGCGGCAGGCAAAACACTGGTCATAACTGCCTTTTTCAAGTTCGTGGGTTACGCTGACTCGATTATCAAACACAAAACATTCGCCTTCCCATAAAGACTCTTCTTGGGGTACCTTTTCAAGGTACTTTAAAATACCACCTTGTAAATGATAGACCTCATCGAAGCCTTGTTCTTTTAAGTATGCTGTCGATTTTTCACAGCGAATACCGCCTGTGCAAAACATGGCGATTTTTTTGTTTTTGGTGGGGTTTAAGTTGTCTTTAACAAATTTAGGAAACTCTCGAAACGTTTCTGTTTTAGGGTCAACGGCATTTTTAAACGTACCAATGGATGTTTCATATTCATTACGCGTATCAATTAAAATGACATCGGGGTCAGAAATTAACGCGTTCCAATCTTCTGGTTTCACATAAGTGCCCACCACATGATTGGGGTCTATACCTTCGACACCCATCGTGACGATTTCTTTTTTAAGCTTAACGCGGCTACGATAAAAAGGCATGTTATCATCGTACGAACATTTGTACCTTAGATCGCTTAATCGTGGGTCTTTTTGCAGCCATGCTAATAAAAGACTTTGCGATTTTTGGCTGCTTGCAACGGTACCATTAATGCCTTCTTTGGCGAGTAATAAAGTGCCTTTGATGTTGTGCTTAAGCATAATATCAAGCAGTGGTTTTTTGAGTTCTTTGTAATTATCCAATATCACAAAGTGATAGAGGGCCGTGATAACGACTTGAGACATGCGAGTACCTTGTGTTCGGCTAGCTGGAACGTAAATCCAGTGCTTGGGTTTAAAAACGGAATTATAACAAGTATCCCTTTATATTAAAGGGTTACTGTTCGTCTTCTTTATCGGCAATGAAGCCAAAGTTCATGCCAATTGATAAGCGCGATTGATTTGATTTGTTTTCTTCGACACTGTGTTCGATGTCAGGATTAAAAAATATAAAATCATTTTCTGTTGGGTGAATGCGCTTCATGCTGGGTTTAGCTTTAAGTAATAAATCACCAGATTGTTCTGGCACAGTGACATAGTAAACCGCCGATAAACGTTCATCCATGACATCATGTCGGTGCCAATCTGTGATGTGTTTAGGGGGCATGTGATTAAACCAAAAATCCATGCTCAATTCATGTGAGTGGCAATTTAAGAGTTTAGCGGCTTGTTGTTTGGCATCAGCTAATACGTTTTTTAAAGGTCCAAAATCAACTTTTTTGACATAAATATTTTCATAGCGACCCTGGAAAAAATGTGTTTTTGTCAGTTCAGAGGCGTTAGTTTTTAAAGCTTTATAAAAATACTCGTGAATAAACTGACATTGACATTTATCAATAGAGCTGGTGACTTGATGATAAATATGTTGATTAAACAATTTGTTTGCTTGTGACATGGTGATAGCTATTTATAATGTGCAATGTTATTAACCATTTAAGAAAATTAATCCGCCTATGTCAAATTTAGATTCTAAAGTTATTGTTGCTCTCGACTTTGCCGATGAGAATCAAGTCATGCAATTAGTCATGCAGCTTGACCCAACACAGTGTAAATTAAAAGTGGGTAAGGAGCTATTCACCGCTTTAGGCCCTAACTTGGTTAAAAAACTGGTGTCTTTAAAGTTTGATGTGTTTTTAGATTTAAAATTTCATGACATCCCGACAACAGTAAAAAAAGCCGTGACCGCAGCGGCTAATTTAGGCGTGTGGATGCTCAATGTGCATGCATTAGGCGGGGCAGACATGGTAGCCGCAGCGCGTCAGGGCATTGAAGAGTCCAATGTCACAACAAAGCCCTATTTAATCGCAGTGACAGTATTGACCAGCACGAATCAACAAACTTTAGATGACTTAGGCTTTAAGAGTTCGATTGAAGAGCTGGTGAGTAAGTTAGGGCAAAGCGCCATTAAGGCAGGTGCTGATGGTTTGGTTTGTTCCGCCTTAGAAGTTGCTATGTTGCGTCAGACTTTAGGTGATAAGCCTTTGTTAGTCACTCCAGGCATTAGGCCAGAGGGCAGTGATACAAATGATCAACACCGTATTATGACGCCTGCCCAAGCAATGGGTGCAGGCTCTAGTTATTTAGTGATTGGCAGACCTATTACTCAATCTAATGACCCTTTGGCCTCTTTAGAGTCTATTAATAACTCACTTTGATGGTAGCAGCCAAAATTGACCCACTGAGCGCAAGCGAAGTGGGTGTTATGTGATTTTAATTCCCAGTGTAATTGGCAGCAATATAGTCTCCTTCTACTGTTAAAAACACATAAAGCTTTTGTTTGTCGGCATCGGTGATTTTTTTGCTGTCGTAAATGACGACCCATTCTGGGTTGCCATTCAGCACTTTTTTATCAACTGAACTCGCTTTTATAGTGGCCCAGATTTTATCGATCTTATCTCGTTCGATAAGTGAGGCTATCACTTCATTTGCATTTTTTTCTGCTATTTCTTGACTGACAGGGGCTTGTGCGTGACTGTGACCGTGCTCATGTTTTGAGCCCGCGAAAACAGCTTGGCTAAAAAGCAAAAATGATAAAATAAGCGTTGTTGCTAAAGTCTTCATAAATTGTCTCTCGATTTTTAGTTAATTGAATCATGTTTACTTGGTTCATGGCTGTGTGAATCATCATCATGTGAGTGCTCGCCATCTGAGCAAGCTGCAATTATGATGATAAAAAAACAAAGTAATAATAATTTTGTTTGTTGCATAACATTCTCCTGTTAATCAATGGTGTCACGCGCTGTTTTATTGGCCACTGGCGTGATGTTTATTTTTGGGCTATTGGTGTTTAAATCCAGACGTTTATATTCGCCTGCGACATTTAAAGCAATAACCACTGGGAAAGCATTATTGTTTTTCCAGTACCAACCGTGCGTACCCTCAAAAATGGTTGTTAAGTTACCGCTTGCATTAGGCTTGGTGCCTTTTTGAAAGCTTTTAAAATAACCACTTGTATCGGCGGAGGGTTCACCATGAAAATCAAAAAACAACTCCCCTTTATCTGTCACCCAGGTGTATTCAAGCATTGCACCTTTGGCAAGTTGCAATTTATATTCTTTCTCCCCTCGTGCTGGGATGTGGATAATAATAGTATCCGTCCAGCTTAATTGTTTAGTTTGATTTTTAATGACACTTTGTTGTACTGGTTGTTCAGCATTAACGACAAATTCTTCTGGATGCGAGGTGTGGGCATAGCCGTGCATCTGCATTAGAAAAAGATAGGCGCCCAAAAGTATTAAAATATAGTTTGAAATCTTACTAAAGGTTGGAAAAAAAAGGCTTTTTCTAAATGCAGCAATTAATACCAACATAATCGCTAAAGCAGAGATTTGTCCAATTTCTATACCAACATTAAATGAAATAATGTTCATTAATAGCTGGTCTGGGTTGAGTGGTAATTGCTGTAAGCGCGTTGAGAGCCCTAATCCATGTATTAGCCCTAAGCCAAATATCATGGCGAGCATATTGGGTGCTTTGACGTTTAGATGTTTTTTAAAGCCATCAAGGTTATGAAAGGCGATGTAACAAACACTTAATGCGATAATGGCATCAATTAAAAAATAATTGACTTGGATTGCATTAAAAGTCGCGTAAATCAAAGTAATACTGTGTCCAACGGTGAACGCAGTAATATATTTTACGATATCCTTGAACTTGGTTAAGAAAAAGATGATGCCAAAGACAAAGGCTAAGTGGTCATAGCCCGATAACATGTGGGTAGCACCAATCCAGATATAGCGCAGATTTCCCCCTTCAATAATAAGTTGTTTTTCAGCCTCAGACATACCGTGCGCAAAAGCGACACTTGCAATAAGTGTTATAAAGACCGCTAGAAGCCATCGAGTTTGTTTAATAACAGATAACATAAATACCTCGTTAAATTTTGTTTATGATAAATATAATGGGAGAGAATATACCCTAAAATAATTACAAAAAGGGATCTATTATTGTATTTGTAAGCGACAAGATGATCTATAGCAGTTAAATTAAAAACCGATAAGGGTATGGATAGGTGCTGGTTACAGAACTTCAATTTGAAATGCCGTCATAATGCAAGCCAAGTGATGCGCTAAGAAATACCCAGCATCGAAATGAACGTAAAAGTCAAGGGATCAATCTGGATTGACCCCTTGACGATTACATATCCTTGAATCCAGAGTAATTAACCCCAGAAAGTTCAGCCATTTCACGCTTCCAAGTGGCCAAGTCATTTTGGGTAAAATGGCTTAAGTCATTATGGCCGCAAGCTCTCGCCATCACTTGCATTAATTCGACTGACGCATCAAAAAAGTTATGCAATTGAGTTGACGATTTTTCAATGTTCAAACGTTGACGTAAGTCTTTCTTTTGTGTGGCTATTCCCGCGGGGCAATTATTGGTGTTGCACATTCTAGCGGCGACGCAGCCAATGGCTTGCATGGCACTGTTTGAAATGGCAATGCCGTCGGCACCTAAGGCTAAGGCTTTTACAAAATCAATGGGGACACGAAGGCCACCCGTCACTATTAATGTGACACGCCCGCTAGCACCTTGCTTGTCTAAATAACGTCTGGCTCTGGCAAGAGCAGGAATTGTTGGCACGCTAATGTGGTCTCTAAACATCACCGGCGCAGCACCTGTTCCGCCACCACGGCCATCTAAAATAATGTAATCAGCACTGGCATCTAAGGCAAACTGAATGTCTTGTTCAATGTGGTTGGCACTGAGTTTAAAACCAATGGGGATTCCACCTGTGATGTCACGAACCCTATCAGCGAAGTTTTTAAAATCTTCAACACTGGATAAGTTTTTAAAAGTGGGCGGTGAGACGGCTGCTTGGCCTTCGGTGATGCCCCTAACTTTTGCAATTTTACCAATATTTTTGCTACCAGGAAGATGACCGCCTGTTCCCGTTTTTGCGCCTTGCCCACCTTTAAAGTGAAACGCTTGAACATCTTTAAGGAGTTCTTCTTTATAGCCAAAACCTGCGCTGGCGAGTTCATAAAAATAACGCGAATTCGCTTCTTGTTCTTCTGGCAACATGCCACCTTCACCAGAGCAAATACCTGTGCCGGCTAGTTCTGCACCTTTGGCGAGCGATATTTTGGCTTCTTCAGATAAAGCGCCAAAACTCATGTCGGAAACAAATAACGGGATTTTTAACACGAGTGGTTTTTTCGCTTCTGGGCCAATAACTAACTCTGTACCTACCGCCACATCTTCGAGTAACGGCTTAGTCGCCATTTGCGCCGTCATAATTTGCAAGTCATCCCAATGAGGTAATTCATTTCGCGGCACACCCATCGAGGTCATAGGGCCGTGATGCCCTAGTTTAGACAAGCCATCGCGTGCGAGTTGATGAATAAACTCTACGGTTGGCTCTTCAGTTGTTGCTGTTGCTTGAGGTGAATTAGATGGTTTTTGAGTGGTGATGGGGGCTTCTTTACCAATATCATCAGTACTAAAGTTTTTATGCGTGCCATCACAAAATGGGAGGTTGGCGCTTTGTTTACAAGCACATAAATAAGCTTCGCCATCATCATCGGCAGTAAAAGCTTTAGGGGTGAACGATGTACCTAAATGTGATCCATCACAAAAAGGTTGGTTTTGAGAGCGACCGCAAGTGCAAAAATAATATTCTTCGCCTTTCGTTAAGGTGACTTTCGTGGGTTTGTTATCGGCAATGATTGATAGGCTCATAGTGATCTCTGTTTAATTTCAGTTATTATTAAATGCTGATTATGTGTGAAGCGATATTAATTTTTAGACCCAAAGGTCATTTTTTTCAACACATCATCTTTGACAATAAAGTGATGATATAAAGCAGCGCTAATATGACCTAATGCGGCAACAGCTAAAACGATCCAAATAATGCCATGAGCTGTATGAAAGGTTTCTGCTAAGGCTGGGTTTTTGTCTAGCAACATGGGGAATTCGAACAAACCAAAAAAACTAACAGGAAAACCAGATGCTTGAGACATCATGATGCCCGAAATAGGCTGCGCAAACATAAAAAAGTAAAGTACCCAATGCATGGCATGAGCCTTGAATATTTGCGATTTTGACATGTCTTCTGGCAGTGATGGTAAGACGTTAATCAATCGCCATAACAAACGTAAACTGATTAATATGATGATAACGGCACCAAACGATTTATGCATGCCCATGGCTTCTAGTTTTTCAGGGCCTTTTGGCATATCGGCCATAAAATTACCGGCAATCATTGAAAATGCAAGCATCATAAAAAGAACCCAATGAAAGACTTTAGCGAGGGTTCCAAATTGTTGTGTTGTGTTTTTAAGCATGTTGATGACCTTAATTAGATAATATAGTTTTGATGTGGTCAGTATAATATGTCGAATATTGTTCATAAATAGACTCAATAGAAACTCATTGTTTCCACACGATTAATAATGAGCGATTACCATCATGGTTAATTGATCTTAAGCGGCATTTATATCATCACCTAAAGTGCATTTATTTTTGATTGATTTGCACTAAATGCTCGCCCAATATTTTAAACTCGTCTTTAAAGGGGGGTGTTTCTCTCCATGGCAATCCAATACCTCGGTAAGGTTCTTCTTTTAACTTATCAGGAATGAAGCTGATGCCCATATCATAGCGAATCTTTTCAATAACTGATGCGAGGCTATTGGTTGAAAAGGCATTAATTAATCTAAAACATATTGCTTTAATGTGGCTATACTTAGTTATCTATTAATAAATCACCTTTCATGACGGACTTCCGCATTCAAATTAAAAGCTTGACTGAAAATGTTGGTTATCAAAATCAATTGCTCAGTCTTCAAAATCAAATTTTGGGTGATTTTGTGCAATGGAAAAAAAGCAGCCAAAAAATTTTAGATGAGCTTTGCCTGAGTGCAGAACAACTAGTGCCTGGTGCATTCGCATCTGTTATGTTGTTAGATAAAAAGAATGAATCGCTTTCTGTTGGTTCTGCCCCTTCGGTTCCTCAGTCAGTCATAGATGGCTTATCAAACTTAAAGCCATCGCCTAATAATGGTTCATGTGCTCATGCGGTTTATTCGGGTAAACCGACGTTTGTTAATAATACAAATACGTCACCGACATGGGAAAATATTCGAATTATTGCAGATGATTATGGCATTAAAGGCTGTTGGTCATTCCCTGTATTTGATGCCGATTCTAAAGCGATAGGTTCTTTTGCACTAAGTAGCATGGAACATCGTTTGCCCGATGGTTTTCAGCAAATATTGTTAAGTGTTTGCGCTAATTTAGTCGCTTTAATCTGCCAGCGTGAAAGCCATAAAGAAAAGCTTTGGCATTTGGCAAATCATGATGCTTTAACTGGGCTTCCTAATCGCATGTTTCTTGATACTCAGCTAGAACATGCTATTAAAAATGCTAAACGAAATAATAACCGCATTGCGCTTATGTTTTTTGATTTGGATAATTTTAAAGATATTAATGATAGCTTTGGCCATGATTTTGGTGATTTAGTGTTGTTGAAATCGATGGAACTGATTAAAAGTTGTTTAAGAGATGGCGATTTAGTCACTCGACATGGCGGTGATGAATTTTTAATATTATTAGAAAATATATCAGATCAAGTCGCTGTTGATGTAATAGCGCATAACGTATTAGGTGTTTTTAACGATCAATTGCTTATTAATAATCAAAAAATTACGGTGAGTTTTAGTATAGGTATAAGTTTTTATCCAGATGATGCGATGGATGCAAAGCAGTTGTTAAAGCAAGCCGATATTGCCATGTATCAAGCGAAGAGCAAAGGCAAAAATGGTATGCAATATTTTGAAGCCAAGCTGGCTGAAAAAATTGAGCACAAAATGCAAGTAGAGCAAGAAATTCGTGAAGGGATGCTAGCTGAGGAATTTGAACTGTATTATCAGCCTCAGTATGTTCGTGACACAGATAAATTGGATTCGGTAGAAGTGTTAGTGCGTTGGAATCATCCAAAAAAAGGGCTGCTATCACCGGTTTCATTTTTGCCAATAGCAGAGCAATCTGGCTTGATTCGAGAAATTAGTATCTATGTATTTAAAAGGGCTTGCCAGCAAGGGGCTGAATGGGTAAGGCAGGGCTATGAGATCCCCAGAATTGCGGTTAATTTTTCGACGGCACAACTGACGGAATGTTGCGCCGAAAGATTAGACTCTCTACTTGAAAAGATGGGTTTTCCAGCAGAAAAAATGGAAATAGAAATCACTGAAACTTTGGTGATGAACCGAGGCAAGGCAGGCATAGATGAGCTGAAAAAAATGCGTTCTTTGGGCGTTACCTTAGCCTTAGATGATTTCGGCACGGGCTATTCTTCGTTAAGCCAGTTAAAAAACTTACCCATACATAAATTAAAGATTGATAGATCATTTGTTAAAGGTTTAGAAGAGAGCTCTGATGACCGCGTTATTGCTAAAACCATTATTGATATGGGTAAAAACATGGGTATGAAAATAGTCGCGGAAGGCGTCGAAACGGCTGGCCAACAACAGTTTTTATTGGCTAATGGTTGTGATTTTATTCAAGGTTATTATCGACATTACCCAGTGACAAAAACTGAGATTGAAAAGTTATTTAAAAAATCTAATTAATTTCAATATTATCTAATAAACGTGTGTCGCCAAGTCGCACTGTAGAAATCAAAACAACATGGTGAGTGTCGTTAGTTGGTGCTAAGGTCTGTTGTTTTCTAAGTTCTAAATAATCGATTGTAAAGCCCATTTCTAACAGTTCTTTTTTAGCGTTATCAAGAGCAAGGTGGGGAGTCATTAGCTGGATAGATTGAGCGCATTTAAGGAGTGATTGTTGAAAGGCAGGGGCTAATTGACGTTGTTCAGAAGAAAGGTATTGATTGCGTGAACTCATGGCTAAGCCATCCTTTTCTCGCATGGTGCGGCAGCCAATAATCTGAATGTCTAGGTTTAAGTCGAAGACCATTTTTTTAATCATTAACCATTGCTGATAATCTTTTTTTCCAAAACAAGCAATGTCCGGTTGAATTAAATTAAAGAGTTTAGTGACTATCGTGGCGACACCGTCAAGGTGTCCTTCTCTAACGTCACCTTCAAGCCCTTCACCTAATTTGGGCACTGAGACTAGTGTGGTGTCACTAGTGCCAATGATGGTGGCGCTATCAGGTATAAACACATAATCACAGCGGTGTTCTTTTAAAAACTTTAAGTCATTTTTAAGGGTGCGAGGATAGGCATCTAAATCTTCGTTCTCACCAAACTGTAATGGATTGACGAAAATACTGGAGAAAACGGTGTCAGACAGTTCATGGGCTTTATCAATTAATGATAAGTGCCCTGAATGTAAATTACCCATTGTCGGCACAAAACCAATGGTTTTGTTATCGCGTTTGAGTTGTTTGATAATTTGTTTTAAATGATCAATGCTTTTTATTTCTTGCATTTAAAAACTGTGTTCTTGGGTTGGAAATGACTTGTTTTTAACGGCTTCAACATAAGCTTTAATGGCTTTTTCAATGCTGCCAGATTCACTTAAAAAATCTTTTGTAAATTTAGGGGTGTACCCTTGTGTTATGCCCAGCATATCTTGTAACACTAATACTTGCGCGTCACATTGGTTGCCCGCACCGATGCCAATAACAGGGATATCCAGTGCTTGAGTTATGTCTCCAGCAAGCTCGCTAGGCACACATTCAAGTAATAAAATATCGGCACCTGCTTGTTGCATGTTTTTAGCTTGCTCAAGCATGGCTTTGGCATCGTCAGTGTTTTTACCTTGTACCTTATAACCACCCATTTTAGTGACATTTTGTGGCTGCAAACCCAAATGCGCACAACTGGCAATTGAATGCTGAGTTAATAGCTCTATGTTTTTTAATTGTGCAGATCCGCCCTCTAATTTAATGATTTGTGCATCAGATTGTTTGATAATGGTACAGGCATTATCCAAGGTTTGTTGTGCAGAGTTTAAGCTGCCAAATGGCATATCGACCATTAATAACGAATGCTTAAGACCTTTATTAACCGCTTTAGCATGATAAGCCATATCTTCGACACTCACGGTTAACGTGCTGTTATGACCTTGAATAACCATGCCTAATGAATCACCCACCAAGACAACTTCAACGCCACACTTTTCTAACAGGCATGAAAAGCTGTAATCATAAGCCGTTAAACAAACGAATTTTTCACCGCGTTTTTTATATTCTTTAAGTAATGGCAGGGTGATGTTTTTATTGATTGGTTTGGCAGAATACATAGTTATAGGGTGATTAATAATTTAGTAATTAAATGACGCATGATGACAGCTTAATCGTCTAGTTTGTACAGATCAAATTTAGGCGCATTATTAATTAAATAGGTCAGGCTGCCAAGGCCCGATATGTAGAGCTCACCACTAATATCAAATAGTGGTTTTAACACAAACAATCTGTTTTGCATTTCAGCATGAGGGATAACTAAATGTGAATCATTATGACGCTCATTGCCAAAAAGTATAATATCTAAGTCCAGTGTTCTTGGTCCCCACTTTAAGGCGTCGTCACGTTGACGGTAAAATGCCGATTCAATGGCTTGAAGCTCTAGCAGTAATTCATGTGGTTTTAATGACGTTTTGATTCGAGCGACGGCATTAATATAGCGCTCTTGCTGAATGTCACTCATAGGCTCTGATGAATAAAGAGCCGAGGCTTTAATTAATGCTGTATTGGGTAATTGACCCAGTAAAATAATCGCTTCTTTGACAAAACTAATAGAGTCGCCAAGGTTACTTCCTAGCCCTATATAACAACTTGGATGGTTCACGTGTTTTTAGGTTTACGTCTAGGGCGAGATTTTTTGGCAAAACGATTAACACGCTCGGGCGCTTCATGGTGCTTTTGATATTCGGTCCACCATTCGCAAGTTTTTGTTGATGCCAAGGATACTTGACTAGCTATGCATAAAAAATCATAAGCAGCTCTAAAAGTGGGGTGGCTAAATAAACGGTCAGGTTGTTTGCCGTTGATACGTAAAAAACGAGCTTGTAACAACCATATCTCTTTACTCACTTGCGAAAAGCGACGAGGAATAGAGGTAATTTGTACTTGTTCGACAAAAAGCTCGGCAGCTGCTTTTTGTAAAACAGGTAAGCCTTTAAATTCTTTGGTTTCAAGTTGTTTGGCTTTTATTAATACACTAGGCCATAAAAATACAGCAAAAATGAATGCAGGTGACGCTTTTAACCCCGTATTAATACGCTCATCAGTGTTGTACAAAGCGCGGTCAAAAAAATCGAGCATTTTTTCATCGGGTTCATTTTTCAAATATTCATCTGTGACAGGAAGCAGATATTGCAACAAATTATAATGGCGTAATAGTTCGAATGATCTAACGGCATGACCAGAGTGAAATAATTTTAACAATTCTTCAAATAAACGAGCAGCGGGAATGTTTTTTAATAGATGGCCTTGTTCAAAAATACAGCGCGCGGCATTTTCTTCAATAATAAAGTCTAGTTTAGCTGCAAAACGAATAGCGCGTAACATTCGTACAGGGTCTTCTTTATAGCGCGTTTCGGGATCACCGATTAAACGCATAATTTTATTGTCTAAGTCTTTAATGCCTTGGGCATAGTCTAAAACAGCAAAATCTTTAATATCATAATAAAGGGCATTAACAGTGAAATCGCGTCTAATGGCATCATCTTCGATAGAGCCAAAGTTGTTGTCCCTGAGTATTTGCCCTTCATCATTCAGTTCATCATCATTTTTTTCGGCATTACTGCGAAAGGTGGCCACTTCAATAATTTCGCGTCCATAGCGAATATGCACAATCTGAAAGCGTCGACCGATAATGCGACTGTTACGAAATAATTCATTGATTTGTTTTGGCGTAGCGTCAGTCGTAACATCGAAGTCTTTAGGTGTTTTCCCCAATAATACATCGCGCACAGCACCACCCACTAAACAAGCGCGAAAGCCGGCTTTCGATAGTTTATAAAGTACTTTGATAGCAGCTTCTGAGAGTGCTTTTCGGCTAACGCAGTGTTGGCTACGAGAGACGATGTTGGGTTGTTGTTCGGTTGAGCTCAAAAGGGTTATTGACCTAATAAATGTAATGATATTAATCATATCAGTTTAACTCTTAATGGTTATGATTATTTTTAGGGTGAGCAGCTGCATTAATGTTTATTGAATGGTGACTTTATAGCCTGCAAATTTGCGAATATTAATCACGCCAGTATCAAGGATTAAATATTGCCCTTTAATCGCGTGGAGTACTCCGCTCACATGATCTGTTTTGTCTAAATTAAACGATGTGATTTTGGTGGGGAACTCTATTGATGGAAATTCAATATCATAAACTTTGGGCTCTTTAATAAGCTCTTCAGTCGTGGCTAAAATATCAGCATCAATATTAGGTTTTATTTGTGGCCACAGTTCTAAAAACACGGCTTCTAAATCTTGGTCGCTATAGTCGTCTTTTAGCATGGTGCGCCAATTTGTTTTGTCGTTCATAAACGGCTTAAAAGCAGTTTCAATAATGCCCGAATGAAAGCGATTAGCAACGCGTAAAACGGGTAGGGCTTGTCTGGCTCCTTGGTCTATCCAGCGGGTAGGGACTTGGGTTTGACGGGTGATGCCAACCTTTATTCCCGACGTATTAGAAAAGTAAATAATGTGGGGGGCAAAGCAAAACTCATCAGCCCAGTCATTATCGCGACAGGTACCTTCGTGGTGATGGCATTTTTCAGGTGAAACGATACAAATATCACATTGCGGCAATGCTTTAAAGCAAGGGTAACAAAAGCCTTGGTTAAAGCTTTTGTTAATTTTTCGGCTACAATGAACGCATTCGATGTGTTGATGGTACTGAATGCTAATCGGTTTGCCGACCCAATCATTCAGTTTAATGGTGTCGTCGCCAAGCTGTAAAAAATATCCAACAGGTTGGGTCAGCTCGGTATTCATTTTGTGTAAAAAACCAGTGTAGTTTTGGCTCATAAATGTCTCTTTATATTCTCTATCTGAGGGTTTGGTATAAGGCTGCTAGCCGATGATTAGTGGCTCAGTTGAAAGGCTGTTTCGATAAGAGCATTGAGGCCGACTTTTCGCCATCTTGGCCCTTCATCGATAACATCATTTACTGTCAGCAGTTTGATGTTTTTGTGTTTATAAAAAATTTCAACTTCGGTATTAGGGACAGAAAAAGGAGGCCCTTGCATGATGGTTTGATCGTAGCATAAGGTGATTAAAAGCATTTGCGTTGTTGCCGTAAACCATGTGTTTAAGTGAGCCACATATTGCGCCCGTTTTTCCTCTGAAAATGAAATCAATGAGGCACGATCATAAATAAGATCGCAATGTTTTAAATGACTTTGATTTAAGGCGAAAAAATCACCTTGGTAAAGGGTGATGTTGTCGCTGTGATAAACAGTGAAATGCTCAATCGCCTCTGTGCTAAATGATAGCCGATGTTGTTTAAAAAAATCAGTGACGGCTAATGGGGAACATTCTATGCCAATGACTTGATAACCTTGTTGAGCTAACCAATAAAGGTCATTGCTTTTGCCGCATAATGGTACAAAAACAGTCGCGTTATTAGGTAATTGAAATTGATCTAAAAATTCAACTAGATATTGGTTTGGTTGCGTTTCGTGAAAACCGATTTGGTTTTGTTGCCAACGTTGATTCCAAGCATTAATTTGCATAGTAAAATAGGGGCATAAATAGAGCCTCTATTTTAGCTTTCTTAATCGTCATCCGCTAGTTTAAATATAGACTTTCCATCGGGAGACACTCTTATTTCTTCCTCTTCTTCATTATCATTAATTAGGCTTAAAGATGATAATGAGCTGTCTTTTGTCATTTGACTCTTTTTAGCAAGTTCAATACGCAATCTAAGATTGTTCTCTCCATCTGCATTTTTAAGCGCTTCTTCTAAGGTGATTTTACCCTCGTTGTAGAGGTAAAAAAGGGCAGCATCAAATGTGCGCATACCGATCTCTTCTGACTTAGCCATGACGTCTTTGATTTCTTGAATGTTACCTTTTAAAATTAAATCTGTAATGCGTGATGAATTAAGCAAAACTTCAATAGCGGCACAACGTTTTCCATCCACAGTTGGGATTAAGCGTTGAGATACAAAGGCTTTTAAATTGTTAGCAAGGTCATTTAATAATTGAGGTCGACGTTCTTCGGGGAAAAAATTAATGATACGGTCTAAGGCTTGGTTGGCATTATTAGCATGTAGTGTCGAAATGGCTAGGTGCCCTGTTTCGGCAAAGGCCATGGCGTGCTCCATGGTTTCGCGATCGCGTATTTCACCAATTAAAATGACATCGGGCGCTTGGCGTAAGGTATTTTTAAGCGCAGCTGCAAAAGAGTCTGTATCCATACCTATTTCACGTTGATTAACAATGCAGCCTTTATGTGGGTGAACATATTCAATAGGGTCTTCAATGGTGATGATGTGCCCCTTAGAGTGGGTATTGCGATGGTCGATAAGTGCGGCTAATGAAGTTGATTTGCCAGAGCCGGTACCACCAATGAATAAAATTAATCCACGTTTGACCATGATGACTTCTTTTAAAATAGCAGGCAAACCTATGTCATCAGCATTAGGTATTTCAGCAACAATATTACGAATGACCATAGAGGTTTCATTGCGCTGTCTAAAGATATTAATGCGAAAGCGACCAATATCATTAAGGGACATGGCTAGATTCATTTCTTTGGTGTCTTTAAACTCTTCTTTTTGTTTATCATTCATCAGTTCTTGGGCAAGCGCATCGACCCATCCGGGAGGAGCAGGATCCTTGCCTAATGGGGTTAATACACCATTAAACTTTGCACTTGGTTTGGCACCTGTTGAAAAATAGAGGTCTGAGCCACCTTTTTCAGCTAGAATTTTTAGGTAAGGAGTGACTTTCATGGCGATTTCTTGAAATGTTATTTTTATATGAGTTTAATATAGCAGGTAATAATATTTTGGAGAGATTAAAATGGGTGAAAATGTAGTGATTATAGGTGCGAGCCCAAAACCAACACGATATGCCTATAAAGCTCAGGTAATGTTAAATGAGTATGGTCATAACACATTTCCAGTATCTCAGCGCGGGCATGATATTTTAGAGGCGACGGGTTATTGTTCTATCGTAGAGGTTAATGGGCTGATTGATACCGTAACAATGTATATTAATGCTAAATTACACGAACAACAATTTGAAGCAATAGTAAGTGTAAAGCCTAAACGTATTATCTTTAATCCAGGCACTGAATCAGATGTTTTAATACGACGCTACCAAGATCAAGGTATTGATGCTTTTGAGGCGTGTACGTTAGTTTTATTACGCACTAATCAGTTTTAAGGCATTGATTTGGTAGTAACGATGTTGTTTTGCCCGTAAGGAAATAAGCAACTAAGCCTATCCACTCGTGAATCGCATAGTTGAGTGTGTTTAAATGCGCGCTTAAGTTTAAGGTTAGCGAGAACAGGCCTTTAGGGTTAGTGTGAAAATCAGCAGGATAAGGAATGACGGGCCATTGTTGTTGGCAAAAAATGCCAATAGTCCGTGGCAGATGAAACGCAGTGGTTATGACAACCCATGTTTCATTTGCTTGAGGCTGAGCGATTTTTTTGCTGTAAAGAATGTTTTCATAAGTGTTTCTCGCTCGATCTTCGAATTCAATTCGACCCTTTTTAATGCCGATGTTAGTAAACAGCTTTTCTGCAAAATAAGCTTCTGTTTGATGAGCGTTTAAAACGCTAGCGCTACCGCCTGTAAAGATAGCTTTAGCATTAGGATATCGATGTATTAATGCTAAAAAGTCATGAATTCTATCTGCAAAGCTATTGGTTTGAACTTTATTCCATGCTTCACTATTGCTAGGTAAAAATGAACCGCCTAATAAAATAATGCCATCGACTTGTTTCGGTAAGTCTGGTTTAGTGGGGAAATGTGTTTCCAAAGGATAAAGTAACCAGCTACCAATGGGGAAGATAGCGATAAAAAATATCATGGTGCTAGTTATATATAGATATTTTTTAGCGAGCTCATCTTTTTTTAAAAAGAATAAAAGTATGACAATGGCTAATGCGATGATAATTAAATTTTCGGGGCGGATTAGTAGCCATAGAAGTTTCGATAAGACGAAAAATATATTGTCCATAAGATGAGTTATAATAAGCAAATGAAAGTGTTTATATTATTATTTTTATTCGGTGTTTTTCATTCAGCCCACGCTCGACCAGTAGAAGAAGGCAAATGGACTAATGATTTTGATCGTTACTTTAAGAAATACACTAAACGTTATTTTGGGCCTCATTTTGACTGGAGATGGTTTAAAGCACAAGGTATCGCTGAATCAAACCTTGAAATTAAAGCCCTAAGTCACGTAGGGGCTCAAGGTATTATGCAATTAATGCCAGCCACTTTTAATGAAATAAGGCAACAAAACCCTACCTTTATAGATGTCCATGAGCCTAGATGGAATATAGCAGCCGGGATTTTTTATAACCGTCAACTGTACCGAAAATGGCGCAAGCCTTTACCCAGTGAAGAGCGCTTGTTTTTGGCGTTTGCTAGTTACAATGCAGGCTATGGTAGGGTGTTAAAAGCCGTTAAACGTACCAAAAGAAAAGATTATACTTGGATTATGGTGAAAAAACATTTGCCTAAAGAGACGAAAGGCTACGTGTCGAGAATTGCAGAATTAATGAATGTTGAAAATAGAAATCGCTATTTAAAATTAAGAGGCTTGGCGGGAAAACTATCAGGGCTGTAACAGGACTATTCAAGTAGTTTGCTAAATACCCAAGCAACTTCCCCTGTTTTAAATAAACCGACTTGAGTCCAGTTGCCTTGAGTTGAAAGAACGACTAATTCATCATCTTGGGCTAAAGAGGTGATTATTTTATATTGAGTACCAGGTCCTTTACGGACATTGGCTCTGGCGACTTTGACTCTTGTTTTATTGCCAAATAATGACCAATGCTCTTTTAGAATTGCACTGAAATAGGTTCTACTTTTTTTATCAGTTTTGCTGGCTAAAGATAAAACAATGCTTAATGACTCTTTATTGCCCTTTAACGCTAAGTTTAAAAACCAGCCTTCATAGAGTAATTTAGAGAAATATTTTTGACTGTGTTTGTCTTTTCTATAGCGAAGTGCATGGATAGTTTCTAATGAAAGTTCGTGACCCAATTCAGAGGCTGCAATGTACCAACCCATGGCAATGTCTTTATCTTTTTCAACGCCAAATCCGGCTAAATACAAATCAGCCAATGTGTAAAAAGCTTCGGTATAGCCTTGTTCTGCTGCTTTTAACCACCAATCAAGTGCTTTGCTATCATCAATGGCTAGGCCATAACCGTTATGAAACATCCAGCCAATATTGAATTGAGCTTTACTATCACCTTTTTTAGCCAATGG
Organism: uncultured Gammaproteobacteria bacterium; assembly: GCA_964480635.1. Classification (GTDB taxonomy): domain Bacteria; phylum Pseudomonadota; class Gammaproteobacteria; genus CAYZQE01. The sequence continues at coordinate 37,468 of CAYZQE010000007.1, forward strand.
ATCCCATAAGCAATAAGCAATAGCAAAATTCCCCTCAGACATGGCTTGTTCAGCTTTAATATGGTTAATATCGTCATGTGCTTCAAAAAAAGAGGTAGAAAAAGCATTCGAACTTGCGACCATCAAGAGAGCAATAAAGATTGAATTCATTTTCATAAGGTTTAAAATTTAAAGTAAAGCATGATATTATTGAGATAACTTATTGATTATTATAATTTTTGACCTACAATAAAAAGTCTAAGACGTAATTATTAACTTAATATAACACATTGATAGAGACGAAAGTGCCACAGGATTTAATCACTTCATATAAAGCATCTATAAAACTAGGGTTTTCTTCGAAAGCTTTAGAGGATAAATTTACAGAGACTTCTGCCAATAGAGGAAGGAGCTCTAGCATCTATGCTTTTATAGCAATGGGCTTTATGGGGCTATCATTCGCGTACATCGAATATTTTGCTTTAGCAATTGATTCGATGCTGGCAATGCAATTATTTTTGTTTGTTAGTGTTGTTTCATTTTCAAATGCGGCCATTAGCTTTTTTAAAGCCCCAGCGCCTTTTATTAAAGCCAGATTTATGGCAAATGCCTTAATGATGGTACTGGTTATTTTAATAACGTTATTAACGGTGCGTTATCGTCCTTACTATGCCATTGAAGGCATACTTATTATTTTATTGTTTTCTTTGTTCTCTAATCTAAAGCTAAGAGTTTCGTTGCTGTTTAACATTGTTTTTGTTGGCGCCTTTATTGGTGCTATGCAATGGTCTGGCGAATCAGTTATTAAGGTCGTCTTAGTGGCTAATTTACTTTTCTTAGCTGTTTTGATCGGTTTATTTGTTGCTTATCTTTGGGAAAGAATGCGGCGTACTTTGTTTCTAACGTCGTTTGTAATGGATGATATTTCGATGCGCCAAGAAGTTTGGGCTTATACGCTGATAGATCTAGATATGGCTCTAAGCGGCGTGCATGACTTTAAAAAATTATTAGCACGGATTTTAGAGTATTTAGGTACAGTGATATCGTTTGAATCTTCTGTTATTACGTCTTTGGAGGGCCAAGGGCCTAAGCCTAAGCCTTTGCAGATAGAAGGTGAATTGTTTGAGAATGAAGAATTAACGATTTGGGGTGATGATTTAGTTTCAAAATTAGAGCAAACAAGACAAGCCTTTAATTCAGACTGCTATACAGAGAAAAAAGGCTTTTTAGGCCGCATTAATAAAGAGTTTAAACACTTTAGGTTGGATATACCTGTCTTTAATGAGTTTAATTTGATTGGAATCGTTTCGTTGCGCCGTGAAGATAAGGCATTTGATGATTTAGATATGACAGCAAGTGTTAGCTTGGTGTCTCAAGCAATGCTCATTTTTAATCGCTCAATGCATATTCAAGAGAAAAAACTTTCTTCTTCAGTGCAGGTTGTCGCCAGTGAGCATAAAACGTACTCTGGGGAGTCTGATGACTTGTCGTTGACGAATTCTACTGAAATAGAAGAAATAGTAAAAGCCGAAGAACAAAAGAAGTTTTTGCAGTCGTCTCCCAATATAAATGTGGTTCCAAAATCTATTCAAGATGCCTATAAGAAACAAGAAAATGCATCTAAAAAATCACTCCTTATTTTGAGTCGAGAAAATGCTGATAAAATAAGTGTGGATCGTTATCGTACAGCGACTATTGATGGCGACCCCTTATCTTTCCTTATAATAGAAATAGATGGATTATCTGGTATTCGGGAAAAGGATGGAGATAAGGTTGCTTATCGGGTGTTTTCAGGGATAGCGAAACAATTGTTTTCACGAATTGATAAAGGCAAGCATATTGTTGGGCGATATGGCAAAAATGGCATTAGTGTGTTAATGCCAGGCGTTGATATGAATGCGGCAGAAAAATTTGCTGAAACGTTTAGGCAGTTTGTAGAAGAGGAAAAATATAAAACTGTTTACGGTACTCGAACAGCAACATTGAGTGTTGGCATCACAGCGATAACTGATGATACTGGTGACTATCCATCCATGTTAAAACGTGCAGATATGGCGCTATTCGTGGCTAAAAAGAATGGACGAAATTGCGTTAAAGTTAGGCTGTAGGGTACAAGCAATTAATAGAGGTGCCCTTTACCTTTAGTCTTAATAGATATTCTCTAAAAGTTAAACCGAACGTTAAATGCAAAAGTGGTTTGTTCGTCATCGCTATCAGCTGATTCGTATCGAGCCGTGTATTGCATTTCATCATCAGAGCCGTACGTGAATGAAAGAGCTGTTGTCGTGTGTTTTTCATCTTCAATATTAAAAAAAGTAGCACTTGCCCCCCACTCCATATTTTGTTTTATACGTTGCCTTAAACCAATTTTAAAAGCATTTCCCGACGCACTATTGGTATCGCCTGTGTTTGTATCGTTAAATTCAATGCTGATAATTTTATAAGAACCATAAATATCTGTATTAGATGATATTGGATGGTGATAGGTCACGCCAGTGTTGATATTTATTGTTTCTTCAAATGCATTGTTGAAAGTGTAAGATCCACCCGCTACCTCTAATGAGACGGAGGTTTTTGGCGTTATATTAAAAGAAAATTTAGTACTGATGCTTTGGACTGTGTTTTCTGTTGTGTTGGTTTTTACAGTAGAGTTGCGATAACTCAAGTCAATATAAGTATAATTAAATCCCACAGGTTGAGGTTTGTTGCGTTCATAAAATGACGTTCGTTCTACTCTGATATCCATAGCCGCTAGAGCACTGTTAGCAAATGCAGATATGAGGCAGCTAGAGAATAAAACGGTTATTTTTTTCATTAATTAATCCCAGTGGGGTAAGTTATCCATTATTTATTTTTATAATTACCCGAATCCTCAGATAGGAATGTGAAAAGGGTGTAATCGCTTGATGTGCATAGTGAAATGAAAAACTTCGTGGTCACCTTATTGGTGATAAGAAGATTTTTGGTTTTGCTCGGTGCATTAAGAGATTGCGATATTTTTATGTTCTCTATCTGAGGATTCTGGAATTAAGTGTAACTTGTTTTAATAGGCGTTTAAACGAGATTTTCAGCCTGTAAGTCGGCATGATAAGACGAGCGCACCATAGGGCCACAAGCGGCTTGATCAAAACCCAGGTCATAAGCAATGGTTTCATACTCTTTAAATTCTTCAGGTGGGACAAATCGCTCAACCGCTAAATGATCTATGCTGGGTTGTAAGTATTGGCCTAATGTCAGCATATTAACGCCGTGTTGGCGCATATCTTTCATAACTTGAGTGATTTGCTCTTTAGTTTCCCCAAGACCGAGCATTAAACCAGATTTAGTAGCAATATTAGGGTGTAATTGTTTAAACTTTTGTAATAATTGCAGCGACCAAAGGTAATCAGAGCCCGGCCTAATTTTTTTATATAACGATGGCACTGATTCTAAGTTATGGTTAAAAACGTCTGGAGGACATTGAGTCATGATCTCTAAAGCGACATCCATTCGGCCTCTAAAATCAGGTACTAAAATTTCAATTTTTGTTTCTGGGCAATGCTCTCTAATAGCTTGTATACAAGCAACAAAATGAGTCGCACCACCATCTCGAAGGTCATCTCTATCAACCGAGGTTATAACCACGTATTTTAAATTTAATAAGCCAATTGTTTTGGCTAGTTTTTCGGGTTCATTGTCATCAAGTGGGTTTGGACGACCATGAGCGACATCACAAAATGGGCAGCGTCTGGTACAGATGTCCCCCATAATCATAAAAGTGGCGGTGCCTTTAGAGAAGCATTCTCCTAAGTTTGGGCAAGAGGCTTCTTCACAAACTGAATGCAGATTGTTTTCTCTAAGGATGGCTCTGATATTAGCAACACCTTTTCCAGAAGGGGCTTTAGCTCTAATCCAAGAAGGCTTTCTAAGCATGGTCTTATTAATAACAACTTTAATAGGAATGCCAGATACTTTATTTTTGCCAGTTTGTTTAACACCTTGAATAACAGATGGTTTAGGGCTCATGAGAAAACTCTTGTTGAATGATAGGGATGAGTAATTTAATTAATTCATTTTGATTAAGGCGGATATTAACATCTTTTAATTGGGTAATACCTAATCCTTTATAGCCACAGGGGTTAATGGCATTAAATGGCGTTAAATCCATGTCATTGTTTAAGCTAAAGCCATGATAACTACACCCTTTACGTACTTTTAAGCCTAAAGCCGCTATTTTCAATTCGTTAATATAAACACCAGGTGCTTCTTTTTTTGCATAGGCATCAATATCATGTAGATTTAAAAAAGTGATGATAATACGTTCAATTTTATTAACGCATTCCCTAACGCCCAATTTATTGCGTATTAAGTCGATTAAAAAGTAGCAAATGAGTTGACCAGGGCCGTGATAGGTCACTTGTCCACCGCGGTCGGTTTGGATAATAGGAATATCTGTTTTTTGTAAAATGTGTTCTTTTTTGCCATTTAAACCCTGTGTATAAACGGCTTCATGCTCAGTGAACCATATTTCGTTATTACTGTGCTCATTGCGTTGATGAGTAAAGTCTTTCATTGATTGGAATGTTTGAAGATAAGGCGTAACGCCTAATTCACGCATGATTAACATAATGACTTCAGTGTTTTTATAAGGTCATGACGACAAGAGGGCAATCATATAAACACTGATAGATTGTTTCTAGTTGTTGTCTACTTTGGGCTTCAAACGTTAAAGTGAGTGAGGTATAGGTGTTTTTTTTACTGGGGTTAGCTTTAATAGAAACATCATGTTTTTCACTAACGTGCTGTCTGAGAAGCTTTAGAACCACAGATTCTAGTTCTTCACTGGTTTTGCAAACGACTTTAAGGGGGAATTCGCAAGGGTATTCTAAGAGGTCTAAAGAGCTGTCTCTATCGCTCATGAATGAGCCTTTATTATTTGATTTTTATATTGCTGGTAAAAGCCGATCACTTTTAGCCACATAGGGCCTGGTTTTCCTTTGCCGACGGCATGAAAGTTAAGCGTGGTAATTGGCTCAATTTCTTTTGTCGATGCGGTGATCCATATTTCATCAGCATCATGTAATTCATCTTCAGTAATGTTTATTTCGCGATAAAGCATTTTATGAGTTTTGCAAAGTTCTAAAATTAAATCTCGAGTAATACCGCCAAGTAACTTGTTGCTTTTAGGGGGCGTAAGAATAACGTCATCTTTGACAATAAATAAATTGCTTGCCGCGCCTTCAATGGCAAAGCCGTCTTTTATTAAAATAGCTTCTACAGCGTCTTTAGCAACAGCTTGTTGGCGTAAAAGCACGTTCGGTAATAAGTTGGTTGTTTTTAAATGGCAATAATTCCAGCGAATATCATCAAGAGTAATCGCTTTAGAGCCTTTGTTGTCTAAAGGCTGAATGGCATTTAAGACGGGTGTGGACATGATTAATATATTGGGTGACATTGAATCATCCCAAGAATGTAAACGCTGTTGCATGGTGCCGCGAGTGATTTGCAAGTAAACATTTTGGTCGCCCTTACCATTGGCATCGATTAATGTTTGAAAAATCTCAATAAATTGTTGATGGCTTAGGTCAATCGTTATAGATAAGCCATCGAGGCTTTTTTGTAGCCGGTCGAGGTGTTCGTTGGTACGCAAACAGACACCTTTATACGCAGGAATGACTTCATAAACGCCATCACCAAATAAGAAACCACGGTCTAAAATTGATATTTTAGCTTCATCTTGAGGAAGAAACTCTCCATTTAGGTAAACTGTATCCATGTTATTGAAACGCTCTTTTTATGCTGTCGACGGCACGTTTAATAATGCCACCATCTGAAACACTCTGTAGCGCGATAATAGGCTGTTTGGCTAGTTCTTTACCATCTAGCGATACGCTGATGAAGCCAAGGGCAGCACCTTTCGTGATAGGCGCTCCAATATTTGTATTGATTTCAATAGAGGCATTTAAATCTTTATAGCGACCTTTTGGAATATTTATATATAAGTCTTGTGCTAAGCCTAACGCGATTTGCTCTTGTTCGCCAAACCAAACATTGGCTTCTTTTAATGTTTCATTAGCCTGATAAAGGCGATGTGTTTCAAAATAGCGAAAGCCATAATTAAGTAAAGATTGGCTGTACTTTGTGCGTGATTTATCTGATTTTGCACCTAGGACAACTGAAATTAAACGCGTGTCATCGCGTATTGCAGATGCCACTAAGCAGTAACCAGCAGCTTCTGTATGCCCTGTTTTTAAACCATCGACAGAGTCATCGCGCCATAATAAGCGGTTACGATTAAACTGACGTATTTTATTAAAAGTGAATTCTTTTTCTTTATAAGTGGCATAGCTTTCAGGGAAGTCACGAATAATAGCTTGCGATAAAGTAGCGATGTCACGCGCCGTACTGTAGTGCCCTTCTTCGGGCCAGCCAGTTACATTTTTAAACTGAGTGTTGGTCATACCGAGTATTTCAGCGCGATGATTCATATAGCCAACAAAAGCACTTTCTGAGCCAGCAATGTGTTCGGCTAACGCGATAGTCGCATCATTACCCGACTGAATAATTAAGCCTTTAATTAAATGCTCGACACTAATTTGTTTGCCAACTTCAATAAACATCTTAGAGCCTTTCATGCGCCACGCTTTTTCGCTAATGGTGACCATGTCAGTTAAGGCTAATTCGCCATCTGCAATCGCTTTATCAACGAGGTACATGCTCATAAGTTTGGTGATACTTGCTGGCTCTACCTTTTTATCGGCATCTTTTTCAGCTAAAACGACGCCACTATCAAAGTCTATTAAGTAAAAGCTATCAGCATTTATACTAGGTGCCTTAGGGATGGGTTTAGGTGCAGATAACGCAGCCGTGGTGTAAAGAAGTGAAGCGAATAAAAAGAAAATATTTTTAAATGTCATGTGAACCAAGAGTGTCGAGGTGTTAATTAAGGATAATTAATTAAGGCTATAAAACTAGTTTAAATGAAATTTATAGCCTTAATCAGAACTTCTGTTAGAAACCTTTAATATAGAGGTTTGATTTTAATTTTCAACAATTAAACGTGCTTGTTTGAACTGAGTTGAGTGTAATCGTTGCATAATATTTTGTGCTTTTCCTAAAAGTGCAAAGGGCCCTAGACGTACGCGGTAAAAATTACCTTTTGTAGTGTTGATAGGGTAAATGTTTGCATCATCAAAATTATTTTGTTTAAGTTGCTGGATGAGCAAGGTAGCATTTTTTTTAATGCCAAAAGAGCCAACTTGAATGTAAAAGTCGGCGTCTATTTCATCAGACCCTTTAAGGGGGATGATACGGACAGAAGGCGTGGCGTTTGAGTCATTAAGGACTCGTATTTCAACTCTAGCCGTGCCTTTTTCTATCATGCCTAGCTTTTTAGCAGCGGCATAAGATAGATCTATGATGCGATCACCAACAAAAGGGCCTCGGTCATTCACCCTAACGATGATTGTTTTACCATTTGATAGGTTTTTAACAGAGACTCTGACCGGTAATGGTAATGTTTTATGAGCGGCCGTCATGGCAAACATATCGTAAGTTTCACCATTAGATGTTTTTCGGCCGTGAAACTTTTTGCCATACCATGATGCGATGCCGCGCTTGACATAACCATCAGCAGAATCCATTACGGTATATTGTTTTCCAAAAACAATATAACTGTTTGGTTTTTTAGCTTTATTAACCGCCTTAGGGCTATCGCTTGAACCTAGAGGGACACCAAAAGAGCAAGCATTGAGAAAGCTTATTAAAATAAGGGATAAAAAAAGCCTCATGTTAAAATTTATTGAATACCTTGCTTGATTTTTTGACTAAGTTGGTACACCGCCATGGCATAAAGTGAACTATGATTATAGCGAGTGATGACATAAAAGTTTTTTAAGCCAGCCCAATAGTCATGACCGGTTTTTTGCTCTAGATTAATCATCGACATTTTAGTGTCGCCATCAAGAGAAGCACCTTTAATATTTAACCCTTTAGCTTGGAACTCATGATAACGATAGCGGGGTTTTAAATCGGTCTTAAAGGAAGTTGCTTGTTTATTATTGAGACTTAGAGGATAGGTAATGCCTTCGTTAGCGCGCCAGCCGTGTACGTGAAGGTAGTTGGCGACGCTGGCTAAAATATCGGGAAGGCTGTCCCATAAATCGACTTTTTTATCGCCGTCAAAGTCAACCGCATAAGCTCGATAGCTTGATGAAATAAACTGAGGCATACCCATTGCACCCGCGTAAGAGCCAGTCGCTTGAGTCAGATTGACATTGTATTCTTTGCTTAGTGCTAAAAAGTGTTCGAGTTCTGACGTGAAAAACTTAGCCCGTTTAGGAAAATCGAAAGCAAAAGTCACTAGGGTGTCAAAAACAGGGTCGTTGCCTTTAATGCGGCCATAATAAGTTTCGACACCAATAATAGCGACAATAATTTCTTGCGGAACTTGATATTTTTTGCTGACTTTATCGAGTAAGGCTTGATGTTTTTTATAAAACTTAATGCCTTGTGTTATGCGCTTTTCGGTGATAAAAATTCGGCGATAGCGATCCCATGTTAACTTACGCTCAGCAGCGTTATTCATTTTTTTAAATAAGCGCGTTTGCTGCTTTACATTACTAAATAGGGTGATGAGCTGTTTTTCGGTATACAACTCTTTAGCCACCATTTTATCAATAAAGGCTTCAACATCCGCGCGGTTTTTATAATCACCGCTGGTGAGTTTTGCATTGGCTGCAAATAAATGAGAGCCAGATACTAAAAGAGCAGTGGCAACGACAAACTTAAAAAATGATTTCATTAATTATCCTAAAAAAACAGTAACTATTCTAAAAAACGTTTCGAAGAACGAATAGACATGATCATACCGAAACCAATCATCAATGTAACCATTGACGTACCTCCATAACTGACTAATGGTAATGGGACACCAACAACAGGAAGTAAACCACTGACCATGCCAGTGTTTACAAATAAGTAGACAAAGAAAGTCATACTAAGTGCCCCAGCTAACAGACGACCAAATGTATTAGAAGCATGTGCGGCTATGTATAACCCTCTAAAGATAATTAAGCAATAAAGACTTAGCAATAACACAATGCCGATAAAGCCAAATTCTTCTGCAAACACAGAAAAAATAAAGTCAGTTGAGCGTTCGGGTAAGAAATCGAGCTGAGACTGAGTGCCATTCAGCCAGCCTTTACCATAGGTTCCGCCAGAACCAATGGCTATTTTTGATTGAATAATATGATAACCAGAGCCTAAGGGGTCACTTTCTGGGTCAAACATGGTGATGATCCTTGTTTTTTGATAATCATGCAGTGCATATTTCCAAAGTAAAGGTGCTGTTATCAACAATATAAGCGTCATAATGGATAATATTTTCCAGCGAATGCCGGCAATAAAAAGCACAAAAAAACCTGCGCTACCCACTAAAATAGCGGTACCTAAGTCGGGTTGTTTTGCGATGAGTAATACCGGAATAATAACAATGCCTAGTGAAACCATAAGGTCTTTAAGGCCTAATGGTAAAACTTTATTTCGAAGGTAAAAGGCAACCATCATTGGCACCGCTAGTTTTAATATTTCAGAAGGTTGAAAACGAATAAAGCCTAAATTTAACCATCGCTGAGCTCCTTTTCCGACTTCACCAAATGCAATAACAGCAACAAGTAATGCGATGCCTAATAGATAAAAAAATACGCTACTACTCACTAGCCATCGGGTTGAAATATTCGCGATTACAATCAGTAAAAATGTCGCTAATGCTAAGCGAGTTATGTGTCGCTCAAGCAATGCCATATTTTCGCCGCTGGCACTATAAACCACAAAAATACCAACACAGGCTAAGGCCGTCAAAAAAAAGATTAATAATGGGTCTAGCCTGATAGCCTCTAGCAAACGTTGGGTTATTGACCCATGCGCCGATTCATTGGAAAAACTATTCATTGATTTTTTCTGTTTTAGGCTGAAGTAGGTAAGCATCCATGACTTTTTTAGCTATGGGTGATGCGGTAGAACTGCCATTTCCACCATTTTCGACAATAATGGCAATCGCAATTTTTGGGTTTTCTAGAGGGGCAAAGCTGACGAATAGGGCATGGTCTCTGAGTTTCTTTGCTACTTTTTCTTCGTCATATTCTTCATCTTGTTTAATGCTAAAAACTTGGGCGGTGCCTGTTTTACCGGCGAGTTTGTAAGTGCTTTTTTTACCAATGTGCCAATAGGCAGTGCCCCTATGATGGTGAACAACATTCTCCATACTTTTAATGATATGGACAAGGTTTTTTGCTTTTTTAACATTGTATTTATGCGTTGGTTTGGTTTCAATCACAATCAACTCACTTTTGCTGGGGTATTCTATGGAATGCACTAATTGAGGCTGATAGCTTTGACCATTTTGTGTTATTGCAGCCGTTGCGGCCGCTAATTGTAATGGTGTCGTTAATAAGGCGCCTTGCCCAATACCTGTAATCAGTGTTTCACCTGGGAACCATGGCTCTCTTCGAACTTTTCGTTTCCATTCTCTCGATGGCATTAAACCTGAGCGTTCACCCGTTGTATCAATGCCCGTTTTTGAGCCAAAGCCAAATTGACGCATAAAGGCAGACATTCGATCAATACCAGTTCGATAAGAAAGGTCATAAAAATAAACGTCGCATGATTGAGTAATCGCTTGGTCGACATTCATTTTCCCATGACCTTTTTTCTTCCAATCGCGGTATTTATGATCATCATTAGAGAGTTGGTAATAACCAGGGCAAAAAACAGTTTGTTTGTGGCCAACAATGTTTTCTTCTAGACCTAATAGGGCAAATAGCGGTTTAGTGGTCGAGCCGGGTGGGTATTGACCTGATAGCGCCCGGTTAAATAAAGGCTGATCTCTAGAGTTTCTTAAATAATTATAGTCTTTAAAACTAATGCGATTGACGAATAGGTTAGGGTCAAATGTGGGCATGCTGGCTAGGGCTAACACTTCGCCATTACGAGGGTCGATAGCAACAACGGCACCTTTATGGTCGCCAAAGGCTTCTTCTGCAACACGCTGTAAATTAGAGTCGATGTTAAGAATTAAATTTTGACCTGCTTGAGGGGGCGTTTCTGATAAAACGCGAAGAATTCGACCATGGGCATTTACCTCGACTTGCTGTACGCCAACAGTACCGTGCAATTCGTTTTCATAATAACGCTCTAAGCCAATTTTACCAATATGCGTGGTACCCGAGTAATTAATGGTGTCTATGCGCTTTAAATCGCGTTCATCAATTCGGCTGACATAACCTAAAATGTGAACAGCATGATTTTTTAGTGGGTAATGGCGGGTTAAACGCGCATTGATTTGCACCCCAGAATAAAGATGTTGATTGACTGAAAACAAAGAGACTTCTTGATCGGATAAATTAAAGCGAAGAGGTACGCTTTCAAAGGGTCGTCGTCGCCTTGATAATTGTTTGAATTTTTTTAAATCACGCTCTGAAATGTCAATAAATTGTTGTAGCTGAGTGATAGTGGCATCGAACTCATCAGCGAGTTCTTCCTTGGTGATTTCTAAACGATATGACGGGATATTGTTGGCAAGTATCACGCCATTACGGTCAAAAATAAGCCCTCGTGTTGGTGGTAACGCATTAATATGGACTCTATTGCTATCGGCAAGGGTCGTAAAATGTTCGTTATCGACAATTTGTAAAACATACAAACGTCCAATAACAATACTGAGCAATATAAACACCAAAATAGCAGATAAAATTAATCGCCACTTTATAAGCTGTTTTTCGTGCTCATCATTTTTTAAATGGACTCGTCTCACAGTTTAAATGTGTTGATTGTGAGAAAGTGGGCTGCTAAAAGAACGATTCACTGCTATACGGTGTCTAAGAGCATAAGTTATTGATTGCATTTTAGGAGTATTTAATGGAAGTGTTTATAGGAAATCTATCAGCTAAAGCCAAGTTAATTGAAATACATAATATACTGGGTGAGTTTGATATGCATTCAGATTTTACCACTCACGAAGGAAAAAACTGTGATCATAGCCAATATCATTTTGTGGTGGTGATTACTAAGGATGAAATTGAAGCTAAAAAGCTGATTAACCGCTTAAATGGTTATGATTTTATTGGTCGCAAATTAGATGTTCGTGAATACATGCATCGTGATGTGGATAAGCAAAACAAGTGGCAAGGTGACGACCGCCGGATTAATGAGCAATTAGTTTGAGCCCAAATCTTCAGATAGGAATATAAAAATGGCGCAACCTCTTAAGGAAATCCTGATTAATTCCATAAACTTTTACGATCTATCAAGCCGTTCTATCCTAGGCGCAACTTGAAACT
>CAYZQE010000008.1:0-46059 GCA_964480635.1 uncultured Gammaproteobacteria bacterium
CCTTAGTGCATCTATAATATGATAGCGATACAGTGAGCAAGCGGCAGTTTAAAAGTCTCTAAATTAGTTTTCAAATTATTTTTTTTCAACATTTTGTGGCGCCATTATTTGCTCTAGAGTAAATCCTGTTAGGTCGTGAATGCTTCGCCATAAGTAGTAGAAGATAGCTAACATCATTATCATAGAAGGAATCGCAATCACGGGGTAACTCAGCAGTGTCATGCGCCCTAGTTCTTCGTTAAAAGCTTCAGTACCTGCTGGGCTGATAACTATCCATGTCGCGAGCACATAGTTCATAACCGATGAAAAGAAAAAGGTGCCTCCCAATAAATAAGTTGCTTTCATTAGGCGAGAATTTAACTCTGCACTTTGCCCTGTTTCGTTAAGCTTTTTCTCAATTTTGTCAATATGCAAAACTTTAGGGTTATATAACAACGTTTTTATCAGTGGAAAACGCGTTTGAGTTGAAATAAGAACTGCAAGCCCAATGATGCCAGGTATAGCCGCTTCTTTTATGGCTAACCACTGAGTGTCCAGCTCGAATAAACCAATACCTCCCGTAAGCAACACACTGACTAAACCGAGCAAAGCAATGAAATTTTTTTTTCTGAAACGAATTAATTCGTAGAGCCCCCAAATAAGAGGAAAAGAGAGCGCAATAATCAATGCACCCGAGGCGCCAAGATCGCTCTCACCGCTAAATTTCATCAGGATGACTGATGGAATAACGATAGCAACTAGTAGGTCAACTAAAGGCTGTGGTTTATGTTCTGGAATACTTTTGTTCATGTTAAATCTCTTTTAATTTCTAGCTATATTCGAGGTCGAGTGACTTTGTTGCCATCTCGAATCCACGACTTAATGCCATTTTGCACATTATACACTTGAGTATAACCCATATTTTCAACCAAGTGACGAGCCAAAACATTGGTGCGATTACCCGTACGACAAATCAAGATAACCGGCTCATCTTTACTAATTTGCGAAGTAAAACTCGACATAAAGTCTGGATTAATGCGGCCACCCGCATCAACAAAAGTAAGTAACTTGCTGCTTGCTACAACACCTGTTTCTCGCCATTCTTCAGGTCTTCGAATATCATAAATGACTGCACCCTGTTGCAACATAGAATCTAGTTGCTGATTATTCAAGTTATTATACGGCGGTGGGTCGAAGCAAGCTGACAAGGACAATACCAGCATTAGGATGGCAAAATTTCGCAAGCCTAAAGTGTGTTTTAATTGATTCATAATGTATTTCTAGTTAAATAAAGGTTGACTCGAATAATGATTCAACAAGCTAATCATGGTTTCTGAGCAAAGAAATTTGTCGTTCAATCTTGCGTATTACGGTACGTTTGGCACGATCACAAGCGCGGTCGATAGCCACGTAAAGGTCTGTTTCGACATCTTCAATAACAACCTCAGGTAAGCCCGGTAGAATAACACAGATATGGCAACGTTTATCTTCCCCTCCTCGAGGGCCATTAATATCCGACAAACGCATTTCAACTTTCTGAATGTTATCATTGCAACAACTAAGTGCGTAACTTAAACGGCGTTCGGCATACTGACGCAGAGCATCAGTTAGTATAAATTCATGTGCCTGAATATCTATTTGCATGCGTTCCTCTGTTTGTGTTCAACATTGTAAATTAATCTGCGTCAATAATAGATCAAACTTAATTACCTTGAAAAGTCGATTAAGTTTGTCATAATACTCGTAATTTACGAAGTAATAATAAAATCAAAAAACCAAATTTATATTCAGTATTAACAGATGATTAATTACAAACATTTACACTATTTTTGGGCGGTTGCACGAGAAGGTGGTGTAGCGCGCGCCAGTGAACGTTTGCACTTAACGCCACAAACGATCAGTGGGCAATTGAGTTTATTAGAAAGCCAACTTGGCGTCAGCCTGTTTAACCGCGTCGGTCGAAACCTTGAACTCACTGAAACTGGGCGATTGGTATTGAGTTATGCTGATGAAATTTTTTCACTGGGCGGCGAATTAGAAGAAGTCGTGCAACAATCACCCGCTGGCCTCCCTCAACTATTTCGTGTCGGAGTGGTCGATGTATTACCTAAATCAATCGCACATCGCATTCTTGCGCCCGCATTACAGATGAAAGAACCCATCCGCATGATTTGCCGTGAAGCAAGCTTAGACACATTATTAGCCGAACTTTCTATACACCGACTGGATTTAGTACTTGCGGATAGCCCAATACCTTCTACAGTGAGTACGAGAGGTTATAGTCACAAGTTAGGAGAATGCGATATCAGTTTTTTTGCCTCGTTTGAGTTAGAAAAAACATTAAAGGGCGATTTTCCTGCTTGTATGAATGGAGCACCTTTATTACTACCTGGTAGCGGCACTCAATTACGCTCTGGTATCGACAAATGGCTAGATAAAAATCGTTTAAAACCTAATGTTATTGCTGAGTTTGAAGATAGCGCTCTTATGAAAGCTTTTGGTCAAAGTGGTGCAGGAATTTTTATTGCTCCTTCGGCCATTGAAAATGAAATGCAACAACAATATAACGCAAAAGTAGTTGGCCGTATTGCAAGTGTCAAAGAGCATTTTTACGCTATCTCGGTTGAACGCAAAATTTCTCACCCAATTGTTGCTGAAGTGATTGAAATAGCACGAAATACTTTATTTTCAAAAACATAATCTGATAAATGTTTTTTTTCAGCTAGAAACTACTTTATGATACCCCACTTTTTTATACATTTACTAAAACATACTTCATTTTTAGAGGTACAATTAATAATGACAAACGGATTAACTTGCTGATGTTTTTAGATTACAACTTACCCATTGCTGCACTTTTACCTTTTGTAGCGGCTATTTTTGCTGCTTGGTCATCCTCCTTTAATCGTTTAGCTTCGGCATGGGTAGCCGCCATTGCTACTATTCTTTCACTACTTTTCCTAGCGCCTTCTATGGCAATGGTATTCGCTGGTGATACCTTAATTCAAAGCTGGTCTTGGATACCGGCTATCGGCTTGCAGTTTGCTTTTCGCTTAGATGGTTTGGCACTGCTCTTTGCGATTTTGATTTTGGGCATTGGTTTATTGGTCATCATCTATGCGCGCTACTATCTTGCTGCAAAAGATTGTATGGGTCGATTTTTTGCCTATTTGCTTATGTTTATGGGGTCTATGCTCGGCATAGTGCTTTCTGAAAACTTAATCCAACTGGTTATCTTTTGGGAACTCACCTCGCTGTCTTCTTACTTGCTTATTAGCTATTGGCAGCACCGAGAAGATGCGCGTGAAGGCTCTTTGATGGCATTGGTGATTACTGGCGGCGGCGGTTTAGCCTTATTGGCTGGCGTGTTAATGCTGGGTCATGTGGTTGGCAGTTATAACCTAACAGACGTATTAGTCGCAGGCGATTTAGTGCGCTCACATGAACTTTATATGCCCATTTTGCTATTAATTTTGGTAGGTGTTTTTACTAAATCAGCACAATTCCCATTCCATTTTTGGTTGCCTCATGCCATGGCTGCACCAACGCCAGTGTCAGCATATTTGCATTCTGCGACTATGGTTAAAGCCGGTATTTTCTTATTAGCGCGGTTTTTCCCAGTGTTATCTGGTACGCCTGAATGGAGTATTTTGGTCGGTGGAGCCGGTTTAATTACACTAATACTTGGCGCTTATATGGCGTTATTTAAACATGATTTAAAAGGCTTGCTCGCGTACTCGACCATCAGCCATTTAGGGCTTATTACACTATTGTTTGGATTCGGCACACATATGGCGGCAGTCGCTGCTATTTTTCACATCATTAACCATGCGACGTTTAAAGCATCGTTATTTATGGTGGCGGGCATTATCGATCACGAAACTGGCACCCGTGACATGCGCAAGATCAATGGACTGTTCAAATATATGCCCCATACTGCCATTTTGGCGATGATTGCGGCATCGGCCATGGCTGGCGTGCCTTTATTAAATGGCTTTCTAAGCAAAGAAATGTTCTTTGAACAAGCTTTGATTTATGCCGATGCGAATCCACTGGTTTGGATGGTTCCCATTCTGGTCACGATAGCGGCTATTTTCTCCGTTGCTTACTCCTTACGCTTTATTCACGATGTGTTTTTTAATGGTGAGCCTGTAGACCTCCCTAAAACACCGCATGAACCCCCTCGGTTTATGAAAATCCCTGTTGATTTATTGGTATTAATTTGCCTCGCAGTCGGTATTGTCCCTGCGTTTACCATAGCACCTATTTTAGCCGTGGCTGTTGCAGGCACATTGCAGGCAGCACCACCTGAATACAGCTTGGCTATTTGGCACGGCCTTAATATTCCCTTATTAATGAGTTTTATTGCTTTGTTTATGGGTGTGGTTGTCTATGTATATCGCAAACATTTATTTAATTGGTACGATCATCGAATGGCTCATTTAGATGCGCGCATTATTTATCGTTTTGTGATGGATAATTTAACAGCTTTGTCTATCGTCATAACACGTGGTTTTGATAAGGGTTCATTACAACATGCCGTGGCTTGGATGATATCGGCGGCCATTTTCGCAGGAATTGTGGGCTTTATGACCGTGTCAGCACCGCTATTTGGCGAAAGAGAGCTACTACCCGTCGATGGCGTGAGCGTGGTCGCTGCGATTGTACTAATGATGGCCAGTGTGTTCACCGTAGTGTTGCATAGGCAGCGCTTAGTTGCATTGGTTTTTATGGGCGTTATCGGCTTAATTACGGCACTTGTTTTTGTTAAGTTTTCTGCCCCCGATTTAGCACTGACACAGCTATCCGTCGAAATTGTAACCATTGTACTTTTATTATTAGCCTTATATTACTTGCCACAAAGCAGCCCTAAAGAAAGCAGCCCTTCACGTATTGCCAGAGATGTTACGCTATCACTTTTAGCGGGAATAGGCGTGGTGATTTTATCTATGGCTGTAATGACACGAGAATTTTCATCCATCTCTGCGTTCTTTTTAGCTAACTCAGTGCCTGGCGGTGGCGGTACGAATGTCGTTAATGTCATTTTGGTCGATTTTCGTGGTACTGATACCTTAGGTGAAATTGTAGTGTTAGCGCTCGCTGGGTTAGGTATTTTTGCCTTGTTACAGGGCTTAAAACTAAATGCACCGAAAACAAACACTCATGGTTTATCGTGGAATAATGATCCGCACCCTGAAATTATGCAAACCTTAACTCGTCTGTTATTTCCGTTAATGTTAATGGTAGCTGTATTTGTTTTTATTCGAGGACATAACTTACCAGGTGGTGGCTTTATTGCGGGACTCATTACCGCAGTGGCATTAATTGTACAATACTTGTCCAATGGCATCGCATGGACAGCGCAGCGTTTAAAAGTCGATATGCATCTCGTCATTGGTGTTGGTTTGTTAATAGCCACCCTCACCGGTTTAGTATCACTCGGCTTAGGCTTCCCATTTATGACCACAACATTTACTTATCTCACATGGCCAGTGGTTGGCAAATTTGAAGTAGCCAGTGCCGTTGCCTTTGATTTAGGTGTTTTTCTGGTCGTGGTTGGAGCGACAGTGATGAGTTTAGTGCAGTTAGGCAAGTTAAGTGATGCATCACATCATCAAGATAACAGTCAGCAGGAGACAGTATAATGGAATGGCTTATTGCGTTGGTGATTGGTGTGTTAACGGCAAGCGGGGTTTTTTTAACCCTACGTGCGCGAACCTTTCCTGTGGTTTTAGGGCTGACTTTATTAGCCTATGGCGTGAATTTATTTTTGTTTGTTATGGGGCGTTTGAGCATTGGGCAGCCGGTTATTATAGATGCCAGCGCCAGTGGCTATAGTGATCCGTTGCCTCAGGCGCTGGTATTAACGGCCATTGTTATTGCTTTTGGTATGACTGCCTTTTTAATTGTTTTGGCATTGAAAGCTAGGTGTGAGCTAAAGAGTGATCACGTTGATGGTGACATATCGGATAGCGATATTGACCATCCACAAAAGCCCAGTCAAACGGGAGCTAATCTATGACTCACTTAATGGCGATGCCAGTATTTTTACCATTGATAGCTGGGTTCATCATACTGTTATTGGGTACTCGCGGAATAGCACTACAAAGAATCATCAATCTATTAGCATTAGTGGCTTTAGTTTTAATCACGACCAGTTTACTGAATCAAGCAGCAACCAGTGGGCACCAGATCTATTTGTTGGGTAATTGGCAAGCCCCTTTTGGCATTGTCTTAGTGCTAGACCGACTGTCTGCCTTTATGATATTGATTACATCTTTGTTGGCTCTGGCGGCTTTAATTTATGCTATTGCCACCGACACTGATAAAAAAGGCGCTCATTTTCATGTGCTATTTCAGTTACTGTTATTTGGCCTTAATGGTGCCTTTTTAACGGGCGATGTGTTTAATTTATTTGTTTTTTTTGAAGTATTACTATTGGCCTCTTATGGCCTATTGTTACATGGTGGAGGACGTAATCGCACCAAAGCGGGGCTACATTACGTTGTTCTTAACTTAGTCAGTGCCACCTTGTTTTTGTTCGCTGTGGGAACGCTCTATGGCATATTAGGCACGTTAAATATTGCCGATATGGCCGCTAAAGTTGCACAATTACCCGAACAAGATAGTGCCATTGTCGCCGCCGCTGGTTTGTTATTGTTATTGGTTTTTGGCACCAAGGCCGCCATGTTCCCTCTCTATTTATGGATGCCGATTGCTTATACGCATACCTCGGCAGCCGTAGCTGCACTGTTTGCCATTATGACTAAAGTGGGCATTTATGCCATTATTCGAGTCCATGGCACAATCTTTGGTGATACCGCTGGCAGTTTGGCTTATTATTATATGCCTTGGCTATTGGGTCTTGGCTTATTGACGTTATTGCTGGCTGCGTTGGGTGTTATGGCCGCTAGAGGGTTGCGTGAACAAGTAGCCTATTTAGTGTTGGCTTCGGTTGCTACTTTATTAGTGGCGGTTAGTATCAACAACCCGATGGCACTCAGTGCGAGTCTTTATTATTTACTGCATTCAACGATGATTGCCGGCGGCATGTTTCTGCTTGCTGATATTATCTCTCGTGGTCGTGGCCAATATGCAGACCGCTTTGAAAGCGCCCATGCCATGCCAAAAGCTATTTTAATTGGCTCCTTATTTATGTTTGCAGCCGTTGCTATGACTGGCATGCCACCGTTGTCAGGTTTTTTTGGTAAGGTTCTTATTTTAAGTGCATCACTTGAACATGCGTGGTCAGCTTGGATTTTTAGCATCGTATTAGTCTCTGGGTTCATCATGATTGTCAGCATGGCACGCACTGGCTCACTGTTATTTTATCAAGTAAAGTCCGAAGAGGATGCCGATAAACCAATAAGCACCACCCCTCATAAAGACATTGTTGTTCAACCCGCGAACCGCACATCCCTTTTAGTGGTGATGGCACTGTTTATGACAAGCCCCCTATTAGTCCTATTTGCCCAGCCCATTACCGCATTTACCGAATCAATGGCCAAGCAGCAGTTGAATACAAAGAGCTATATTACAGCGGTACTGTCTGCCACGCCGGTCATACGAGGAAAACAATAATGTTGTCACCATGGTTGAATAAACTATTCCCCCATCCTTTGCTCACCACAGCATTATGGGGTTTTTGGCTGCTGTTAAATAACACTATTGCCGCAGGGCATGTGGTGTTAGGACTTATTATTGCCATTTTAATCCCTTTTATGACTTCTTCTTTTTGGCCTGAAAAAGTTCGCATCAGAACGCCGCTTAGATTAGTGCAGTTTTCATTCATTGTGTTATGGGATATTGTCATCGCCAATATGATGGTAGCTAAGCTTATTTTAGGTAAAAACGACGACTTAAATCCTGCTTTTTTTTATGTAGACCTTGATATTAAAACCTCATTAGGCATTAGTATCTTAGCCAATACCATCTCGTTAACACCTGGCACTGTGTCATGTGAATTAACGCAAGATCGTAGCCAATTGTTGGTGCATGCACTGCATGTAGACGATATCAATGAGGTTATTACACTAATAAAGCAGCGTTACGAAAAACCATTAATAGAGGTATTTACATCATGTTAGAGACTGTTTTACCCATTGCCTTTGGCATTTTAAGTTTATCCATTTTGCTAAGCTTTATGCGCTTAATAAAAGGCCCCAGTCTAGCGGATAGAATTCTTGCCTTAGATACGCTTTATATTAATGCGATTGCATTGGTTATTCTGTTAGGGCTTCATTTAAACAGTGCGCACTACTTTGAAGCGGCTTTATTAATCGCAGTCATGGGGTTTGTTGGTACCATTGGTCTCAGTAAATACTTGTTACGCGGCGATATAATGGAATAACCTGAGAATAAAATAATGATATTAATGGAGCAAATTCATGCTTGACTTGATTTTAGCAGGACTCGTTTTAATGGGTGCCTTTTTTACCCTGGTCGGTTCGATCGGATTATATAAACTACCTGATTTTTATATGCGCTTACATGGCCCAACCAAAGCCACTACATTAGGGGTTGGTTCTATTTTAATAGCCTCTATGCTGTATTTTAGTTTTAATGTGGAGCATGCCAGCCTGCATGAAATTTTAGTCGCTATCTTTTTGTTCATTACAGCCCCAGTGAGCGCGCACTTAATGGCAAAAGCGGCTTTGCATGTTAATACTAAACAAGTGGCTCGAACTCGTAGCGATGCGCTAACAACAAAAAAATAAACTATCTCAGTCACATTTATTAAATTGAAAATAAATTGAATGGTTTTTAGCTTTACCTGCTTTGCTATTTTAATGACTGATTGCTGCTAATCGCATAGTAACGGCTAGAGGTCTGGACACATAAAAGCGTAATGATACTTTAGAGCAAACCGTTATTGGGTGTCTATTTTAGGTCATATTAAATATGACATTAAGACAGCGTGCTTGGTATTCGCTATTAGCTATCGTAATTTAAATTAGGCGCTAACCAACGTTCCATAACACTCAGTCCTTCCCCTTTACGTTTTGCATAATCTTCTACCTGATCTTTATTAATTTTACCTAAACCAAAATAACGTGATTCTGGATGTGAATAATAAAAACCTGACACTGATGCCATGGGCAACATGGCAAAGGATTCTGTAATCGTCATACCTGAGTTTTTATCAGGCTCAATCAAATCCCACATTAATGCCTTTTCAGTATGATCAGGGCATGCAGGATAGCCTGGTGCAGGGCGTATACCCGCGTATCTTTCTTTAATTAAATCATTGTTATCTAATTGCTCTTCGGCACCATAACCCCAATGATCTGCACGTACTTGTTGATGCAACCATTCGGCAGCCGCTTCGGCAAAACGGTCTGCAATAGCCTTAACCATGATGGCATTATAGTCATCATTATCGGCTTCATATTCTTTCACCATCTCATCAACACCTATGCCTGCTGTCACCGCAAAAGCACCTAAATAGTCTTTTAAACCTGTCTTAGCTGGCGCGATATAATCCGATAGACACTGGTTTGGTTTTCCTGGTGGCTTTTCATTTTGTTGGCGCAAGTGATGCAAGGTCATTTTAACGTCATGACGATTTTCATCGGTATATAAAATAATATCATCGCCATCACTATTCGCAGGGTATAAACCCAGCACCGCTTTGGCTTGTAGCCTTTTATTATCAACAATATCTCTGAGTATTTCTTGCGCATCGTTGAAAACGGTAGTGGCTTCTTCACCAACAATGTCATCTTTTAATATTTTTGGATAACTGCCTGCAAGCTCCCAGGCATGAAAAAACGGTGTCCAATCGATGTATTGCTCTAACGCCGATAAAGGGATGTCATTAATCACACTTAAGCCCATTTTATTCGGCACCGGTGGGGTATATCCTTTCCACTCTACCTTAGTTTTATTAGCTTGTGCCTTAGCATGAGTTAAAAAACGTTTTGAAGACTGTCGCCCAGCATGTTGTTTACGTACTGTTTCGTATTCTTCTTTAATGCCATTAACAAAACCATCTTTTAACGTAGCACTGAGTAAATTAGAAGCCACGCCTACGGCACGCGATGCATCTTTTACATAGATACTGGGATGATCATAGTGCTGATCAATTTTAACGGCTGTGTGCACACGAGATGTCGTTGCTCCACCTATCAATAAGGGCACGGTAAAACCTTGGCGCTTCATTTCTTTCGCCATGTGAACCATTTCATCGAGTGATGGCGTAATTAAACCCGATAAACCAATGATGTCGACATTATGTTCTTTAGCCGCTTTTAATATGGTTTCGGCAGGCACCATGACGCCTAAGTCTATAATTTCGTAGTTATTACATTGCAACACCACACCCACAATATTTTTACCAATATCATGCACGTCACCTTTTACGGTAGCCATTAAAATTTTACCGTTGGATGACATATCATCTTTAGATTTTTCGGCTTCTAAAAAGGGCATTAAATATGCAACCGCTTGTTTCATAACACGGGCAGACTTAACCACTTGCGGTAAGAACATTTTACCGTCACCAAACAAATCGCCAACGACGTTCATACCATCCATTAATGGCCCTTCAATCACTTCGAGTGACAAAGTGAAGCCTTTGCGTGCTTCTTCGGTATCATCAACAATAAATTCAGTTATGCCTTTTACCAGTGCATGCTCTAAACGTTTAACAACGGGTAAATCACGCCATTCTAAATTATCTTTTTGCTTAACCGCTGCGCCATCACCGACAAATTCTGCCGCTATGTCTAATAAAGCATCGGTGCCTTGAGTTCCCTCGGGGTATTTATTGAGAATAATATCTTCAACACAATCTTTTAATTTTTGCGGGATGTCTGAATAAATCGCTAACTGACCGGCATTAACTATACCCATGTCCATGCCTTCTTTAATGCAGTAATACAAAAAGACGGCATGAATCGCTTCACGAACTGGGTTATTGCCACGAAATGAGAACGATACATTACTCACTCCACCACTAACCATGGCATGAGGTAAGTTTTGTTTGATGTAACGCGTTGCTTGAATAAAATCTACGGCATAATTATTGTGCTCTTCAATACCTGTCGCTACCGCAAAAATATTGGGATCGAAAATAATATCTTCTGGTGGAAAACCGACAACATCGACTAAAACGCGGTAAGCACGTTCACATATTTCAGTTTTACGTTGATAGGTATCAGCTTGCCCATCTTCGTCAAAAGCCATGACAATGGCCGCAGCACCATAGCGTTTGACTAACTTAGCTTGTTTGATGAAATTTTCTTCACCTTCTTTAAGGCTGATGGAATTAACCACGCCCTTGCCTTGTAAGCATTGTAACCCTGCTTCTAAAATATCCCATTTAGACGAGTCCAGCATAATTGGCACGCGTGAAATATCGGGTTCACTGCCAATCAGTTTTAAGAAACGAACCATCGCTTCTTTAGACTCCAACATGCCCTCATCCATGTTGATGTCGATAATTTGAGCACCATTTTCTACTTGTTGGCGCGCGACAGATAAGGCTGTATCAAAATCCCCTTCCATGATTAAGCGTTTAAAAATGGCCGAGCCCGTGACGTTGGTACGCTCACCCACATTTAAAAACAAAGAGTCTTTTTTAATGTCACAGGGTTCTAAGCCTGACAAACGACAAACGACTTCTAGCTCTGGTATAGGACGCGGCTTAATCGGTGACACTTGTTTAACAATTTCTTCAATATGCGACGGTGCCGTGCCACAACATCCCCCCACAATATTTAAAAAACCTTGCTCTGCCCATTCTCTTATTTCACTTGCGACGTCTTCTGGCGATTCGTCATACTCACCAAATTCATTGGGCAAGCCTGCATTCGGATGTGCCGACACATTAGTTTCTGCAATATTTGATAAAATTTCAACGTATTGACGCAATTCTTTGGGGCCTAATGCACAGTTTAAACCGATAGAAATGGGATTGAGATGACGTAATGAATACCAAAAAGCTTCTGTCGTTTGGCCCGAAAGTGTACGCCCCGAAGCATCAGTAATCGTTCCTGAAATCATTACAGGTAATTCAATACCCATTTCCTCAAAAACAGAGTCGACCGCAAACCCCGCCGCTTTTGCGTTGAGCGTATCAAAAATGGTTTCAATTAAGATAATATCTGAACCGCCATCAATTAAACCTCGCGTGGCATCGCTGTATAAATCAACCAACTCTTGAAAACTAATGTTTCTAAAGCCAGGGTCATTCACATCGGGAGATAAAGAGGCGGTTCGGTTGGTTGGCCCTAAAACACCCGCAACAAAACGTAATTTATCGGGTGTTTTAGCTTCATATTCTGCTGTCACTTGTTTAGCAAGCTCAGCGGATGTTTTATTTAATTCATAACATAATGATTCCATGCCGTAATCAGCCATGGAGATAAGGTTAGAATTAAAGGTATTGGTTTCGATAATATCCGCGCCAACATCTAAGTAGGCGCGATGAATATCTTTGATAATATCGGGCTGAGTGAGCGTTAATAAATCATTATTGCCTTTTAAGCTGCTATCCCAGTCACTAAATCGCTCACCACGATAATCCTCTTCTTCAAGCTCATACGATTGAATCATGGTACCCATCGCACCATCTAGAAATAAAATGCGTTGATTTAATGCTTGGGTTAATAAACTTTTATGATGTGCTTTCAAAATATACTCAGATTAAAAATTGATGTTATGGCGAAGTATTATAGCCAAAATAGAACATAAGCTAAACAATTGCGTCAGTTGGATTGGCGCAGGTGCAATCTAACACTTCCTTAAAATATAAAGTACTGGCGCTTTTGACAAATCACACTTTAAATCGTCATTGCCAATGTTATTAATGTCAATATCATCGCTTTCACTTAATTATTTAGCTTTTCCTTTATACTGACGGGTTTCTCCCTTCTGTAAAGACACAATGGCTATAAGCTCTACCATTATAAAAGTTGACTTAAATATTGCGAATATGGATTCTCATTATTATCAAAACCACGAACTAACCGTGGCTCAGCACCCTTCTGAAACAAATCGGCGCTTTATGATTAGGCTCATCGCCTTTATGTTAAATGCAAGTGACACTATACGCTTTACCAAAGGGTTAAGCAGTGATGAAGAACCTGATTTATGGCAAAAATCATTAATTGATGATATCGAAGTATGGATTGATTTGGGTCAACCTGATGAAAAAAGAATTCGCAAGGCTTGTGGTCGTGCTAAGCAAGTTATTATTTATACTTACCATGAACACAAAGCCAAACCTTGGTGGGAACAAAATAAAAGCAAACTTCAGCGCTTTAAAAACTTATTAGTTCATCACATTAATGTTGGTGAGATTGATGCCATGGTAAAACGCTCTATGCAATTACAATGCAACATTCAAGACGGTGAAATTTACTTAAGTAATGAAGACTCCAATATCACCATCACATTAAACACTTACGAGTTCTAATATTTTATTGGATGTCAGACTAAATAATGACCAATCATCGTCATGCTTAGCGCCTAATGATTGATAAAATGATTGGGCAGCTTTATTGCTAGAAAGAACGTCCCACCTAATTTTACTACAGCCTTTATCAGTCGCTTCTAGCGCTAATACCTTCATCAATTTTTTACCTAACCCTTGGTTTCTGTGTTTAGAATCAACGTAAAGCTCTTTTATGTATATCCAAGGCTTTAAATCGTAAGTAAAGGGTAAATAGTAATAAACTAAAATAGCAGTAATTTTATCTTCAACTTCGGCGACTAAGACGCAAAAAGCTTGCTGCTTAAACAAACGCTCTTCTAGGTCTTTTTTAGTCACTTTAAACTCATCTGCATAACCTTCAAACTTTGCTAAATCAACCATTAAACGAAGCACATCATCACCGTCTTTTAACTTTGCATGACGTATTTTAAAACCATTATTAGCCATGAGTTAACTCAAATCCTTCATCAATCCATCCTGTCACACCACCAATCATTTTTTTAACCGGACGATTAAGTTTTGCCAGCCTAACCGCAGCCTTTTCTGTTGCATTACAATGTGGGCCTGCGCAATAAATAACAAAAAGAGTGTCTTTATCATATTCGGCTAGGCTTTTTTCATTAAGTCGTGAATGCGTTAAATTTGTGGCACTCACAATATGCCCTTCAGTAAAGGCTTCTTCCCCTCTTACGTCTAACAAAACGAAATCGACACGATCATTATGAATTGAGTGATGCACATCCCAACAATCAGTTTCAAATTTTAATAAAGATTCGAAATGAGCTAAGGCTTCTTGACTACTTGCTGCTTGAGGTCTTGATACGGCGGACGACATAAATTTTCTCCATAACATTTAAGATGAAGGTATATTGAATGAATTTAACGCAATGAACCATTGGCTTAATAGACAAGTTTCGTTAACATCAAGCCAATGATAATAATTGGTAAATAAAATGATTCGTGTCGCAATTTTAATGCTTGAACAAACAGCGTTGTTTGAGATTGGCTGTGCTACAGAGCTTTTTGCCTTAGAACGTCCCGAGTTTAAAAATTGGTATCAAGCAGAAATAGTAAGCTTTAATAAACAGTCATCGTCTAGCTCTGGTGGAATCACAATAAATAGCAAAACAGTAAACCATTTAAATGACTATGATCTACTTATTATTCCCAATTGGGCTATCAACGATAAACAATCACATTCACTCATGTTTCATGAGATAAGGTCATTTCATGAAGAAGGCAAACGTATCATTTCATTTTGTTCGGGTGCTTTTTTACTCGCCAAACTTGGCATACTTGAAAATAGAACCGCAATAACCCATTGGCGTTATGCAAACGAGTTTAAATCACGTTATCCGAATATTGATTATGTTGATGATGTACTGTTTGTTTACGATGGACTCATTGGCTGCTCAGCAGGCAGTTCGGCTGCTATTGATTTAGGCTTAGACGTTATTCGGCAAGACTTTGGCTATAAAGCGGCGAATACAGTGGCTAGACGCCTTGTGCTTTCTGCACATAGAAAAGGAGGCCAGTCTCAATTTTCAGAGTTGGATATTAACAAAGTTTCAAGCCAATTTAGTCAAGCTTTAGATTGGGCTTTAAATAACATAACCAGTGCCCTAACTATTAATCATTTGGCTAAAAAAGCAAACATGTCACGTCGAACTTTTGACCGACAGTTTAAGGCAAAGATGAACTTAACCCCCAAAGAATGGCTCACATACCAGCGCTTAAACCTTGCTAAATCAATGTTAGAAAAACATCCATTTGGCATTGAAAAAATTGCAGAATTATCAGGGTTTGATAACGCCACGACAATGAGGCATCATTTTCGTAAAGAGTTCGGCGTGTCGCCCAGTTTACATCGTACTCAATTTCGATCTAATGGCTTTAGTTGAAATTAAAGAGTCTTGCCAAGTTTTATTATTAAAATCTATTGGGCATGTTACTTCTTGGTTGCGCCCTATTTCATTTTCATACCAGCCCTTATGAAATTGTAAAGGTTCGGCTTCATAAGCCCAACATTCTCCATCTTCATCTTTGGCGATCCATAACGCCCATTCGGGATATTTATTCATTATTTTATTTTTTAAAGGGCAAAAAAAAGCCGACTATAAAGTCGGCTTTTTAAAACTAATCAATGGTTATGATTATTCCATACCAATTTTAGCTTTAATCGCATCAATAACTGAATCTGAAGATGTTGCTGCAACCGTTAATAACTGTCCTTTGCCTTCATAATATCCAACTAATGGTGCTGTTTGCTCGTTGAATACATCTAAACGATTACTGATAGCTTCTTCAGTTTCGTCATCACGTTGTACTACGGCACCACCACAATCATTACACTTACCTTCTTCTTTTGGTGGGTTAGATTTAACATTATAAATAGCACCACAATCTTCGCAGGTACGACGAGTTGTTAAACGGTCTAAAATAACATCGCGTGCGACATCAATATTGACGACTGCATCTAATTTTTCGCCCATGTTTTCTAATAACACGTCTAGAGCTTCTGCTTGAGGGATTGTACGAGGGAAGCCATCTAATAAGTAACCGCTTTTGCAATCGTCTTCTTTTAAACGATCGCCCATAATGCCCATGATTAAATCATCAGACACTAAATCACCAGCTTTCATTGCTGCTTCTGCTTTTTTCCCAAGCTCTGTACCTGCCGCAACTGCGCCACGTAAAATATCACCTGTTGAAATTTGTACTGAACCGTCTAACTTAGTTAAAAGCTTAGCAACAGTACCTTTACCTGCACCTGGTGCACCTAAAAGAATAAGTTTCATTGTTTGTTGTTTCCTGTCAATTAAAAAGTTTCTCGCAGTAGGTTATTTCACAAAAAGAAAACTTGAAATTAAGTTTCACTTTAAGATTAATGACCTATTGGAGAGGCTATTATTTTATTTAGCTGTGATATCAAATTTTTTCTTAATTTATTGAGAAGACCTTAATGTAAATGCAAGATATTCAAACTTAGAAAAGATTAATAGCACATCAATTTCGCGCAATATAATAGCATAGAGTCGTTATTAATTTCATTACTTTTGACTCTAAAATAATCGCCTTAAAGATGATTAAGGTATTGAGCCATCAATACATCTACCGATGACTCAAAAAAGACAGTATTTATGCCGTGACGCGATAAACACCCATTGGATAAAAAGCTAGAAAGCCACCAGTAGAAAAACTTGATAAGTACGCCCGTATCCTATCAATACACCTTAACTTGGTTAAGGAGGCACTGAACAACCGCCAATTATTTTTTACTGGCTAAAATGCACGACAACTTCCGTTAAATTCGACGCAATAGCCAGCTATTACGACGCATTTAACGAAACTTGACGCACATTTTTTCTCAGTAAAACTCTAATCGCGGTTATTCAGTGCCTCCTTAAATGACTTTCTAGCATTAACTGGATAATTGTTTCGTTTGGCTCGCCTGTTAACTAGCTCATGCTCATTAATCTGGCACTTGATTGATCATTTTCATTAGCGGTATTGACCATTTTTATTTGCATCTCATAAAAACGTGAATATTCCATCATTTTTACCATTGAATCGACGATGTTGACGTTACTGGCTTCTAATGCGCCACCTGTCACACTAACAGTCGGATCAATATCAAAGGCATCGCCAGATTTATTTCTAAACAAACCATCATCACCGCGTTGTATATCGGCGGTATCTGGATTTACCAAGCGAATTTTATCAATCACGGTTAGAGCATTAGCTGCTTGTCCTGCACCACGTATTGAAATAGTACCGTCTGAACCAATCACTAAACTTTCATGATCGGGTATCACCACAGGGCCACCTTGTCCAAAAACAAGCTGGCCTGCACCATTATAAAGAAACCCTGTTTCATCAATATGCATATCACCACGTCGTGATAATGCTTCAGTGCCATCATCTGCTTGCACTACAAACCAACCTTCACCATTAACACGCATATCAAGTTCACGGCCTGTTGTCATTGTAGCTCCGCCAGAAAAATCTACGCCAGCACGCTCATCATTGGCATAGGCTCTAGAGGCGTGACCTGGACCATAAACTGGCAAGCTTTTAAAATGGTCTAAATCTGCCTTAAATGCGGTGGTACTTGCGTTGGCCAAATTATTGGCATTCGTCTGCTGGGCGTGCATTGCATTTTTAGCGCCATTCATTGCTATATATAGAAAATTATCCATAACGGTATCCTAACTAATGGTTATCGGGTCTAATTAACGAATTTGGATAATGGTTTGAGTTAATGTGTTCGCCGTCTCAATGGATTTAGCATTGGCTTGAAAATTACGTTGTGCCGTAATTAAATTAACCAGTTGTGCCGTTAAATCTACATTCGAAGTTTCAAGCGCTCCCGATTGGATTAACCCAAAACGCCCTGTTCCTGCTTCACCTGTAATTACAGATCCAGAATCAATCGTTTCAGTCCAAGCTGAACTGCCCTCATTTGCTAAACCCTGACTATTAGGGAAATCTGCCATTGCAATTTTACCTAATGGTTGAGAAATACCATTACTGTATGTTGCTTGAATCAAACCCTCTTCAGATATATTAATACCGGTTAAATTGCCAGTTGCAAAGCCATCAGCATTTAAGGTATTAACCGAAAAACCTGCCGAATATTGGGTGGTTACATTATTAGCAAAATCATGCGTAATCGTTAAAGGTGTTGCACCATTTGCTAAGGGAATTGCCGTATTTACTGGTGGTTGTGGTGTTGCATTATTTAAAGAACCATCTGCATTAAATGTTAAACGAGCAACGCTGGTATTACCTAATGCCGCATTTGCGACCACTGAACCACCAGTGACATCGGTAGCTACGCCATCTATAAAGGTATACACATCCCATTGGCGAGTTGCCGCGACAGGGTCTTTAACAAAATAATATGTCATGACATGTGACTCGCCCAATGAGTCGAATATCGTTGACGATGTTGAGCTGTTATAGGTTGTACTTTGGTTAGGGTCAAACAGTGTCGAAACCAAACCAGCTTCACCTGCTGGTAAGTTAACACCAATCTCAACCTCTGTTGTGGCAGCTGGCGTACCTGTTGAAGCTGGTAATTGTACTGGACTAGTCGTATTTAGACTGGAAGAGGTGACATTACCATCACTATCGACTGGAAATGTTTGTAAAAACTGGCCATCATTGTTTACGATAAAAGAATCTCTATTGACCCTAAATTCACCTGCTCTTGAATACACTAATTGTGTGCCATTTTGATCTTGCGACACGACAAAAAAACCTTGGCCGCTGATGGCTAAATCTAAACTGGCATCGGTAAATTCTAGATTACCTTGTGCAAATTGTTGACTAACATTGTCAATTTGAACACCGTTACCAACGGCTGTTGGTGAATTACCAAAGGGAGATACCGCAAAAATATCACCAAATTCACCACGTGAATATTTAAAACCTGTTGTCGAAACGTTTGCAATGTTATTACTGGTGACGCTGAGATCAACCGAGGCTGCTTGTAATCCACTGAGTGCTGTATTAAAGGACATAGTTTTCTCCTGCTGTTACATTATTTTACGAATCTCACTCATGCTAATATCGCCTAAGTTAGATACGGTTAGTGTTAAATCTTGTCCACCCCTACCAAGGGTGACGCTTTCTACTTGTACTGATGTTAAAGTGACGCCACTGCTTGTGTCGTTACCTCTTTGTATTTCTGCTGTGATTTTGTATTGACCACTACTAAATTGTTGACCATTAGCACCTTGACCATCCCATTGGTAGTTAGCTAAACCTGCTTGCTGCACGCCAAGCTCACGTCGATCAACCAACTGACCTGACGCATCGGTAACGCTTATAATGACATTCGAAGCAGACTGATCTAAATCCACTGATGCATTCATCACGCCATCACTATTAAACGAACCTATATTTGACTCGATAAGCACATTACGCCCAACCATAGTCGATGCTTGTAATGCTTGATTCGATTGAAATGCAGCACTCAAGTCATTGAACGTATTATTTAAATCACCTATACCACTGACCGTACCAAACGAGGCCATTTGGCCAATAAAGTCACCATTTTCCATTGGCTCTAAAGGATCTTGATGCATTAATTGAGCGGTCATTAGCTCAAGAAACTCGGTTTGACCTAAGCTATTGTCAGAGGCATTTGTTTTAGTCTCAGTAACTTTGTTAAGACCAAGCTGAGTAAAAATATCTGAATTAATATCGGGCATGATTAACGACCTAAAGATAAAGTTCTAATTAAAAGCTCTTTTGAAGTATTAAGCACTTCTACATTGTTTTGATACGAACGTGAAGCAGACAACATATTCACCATCTCTTCTACGGTATCTACATTGGTTGCAAACACATAACCATCTGCACCTGCAAAAGGACTATTTGGATCATATTTTTTTATAACGGGTGCATTACTTTCAACAACCCCTAGCATTTTAACGCCTGCTAGCTCTGGGCTATCCTGATGAATCATTGATGCTTGAAATACTGTTTGTCTCGCTTTATAGGCTTCGGCTTCAGTCGAAGCCACAGTGTCTGCATTAGCCATATTACTAGCTATCGTATTTAAACGAACAGACTGAGCACTAATAGCGCTACCTGAAATATTAAAATTTGAAAATAAACCCATAATTATTGACCTTTAATCGCTAACTTTAAGCCGTTAATTTTGCCATTTAAAAAAGTAAAGCTCGATTGATATTTCACCGCATTTTCAGAAAATTTAGCCTGTTCAACGTGCATATCAACGGTATTACCATCTAAAGAAGGGTTCAAGGTATTGCGATATAAAACAGACTGAGGTGACAGTGTTTGATGGTTGCTTAAATGATTCGCGCTGGTTTTTGTCATCGTAAACTGCTGTTCATTTGATTTAGCCTGTTTCATCATCAAAGCAAAATCCATATCTTTAGCTTTATAGTTAGGAGTGTCGGCATTTGCTATGTTAGACGCTAAAATGCTGGTACGACGTGACCGAAGTATTAATGCATCGTCATGTACTGAAAAAGCTCTATCTATGCTGATACCCATAATAATTAACTCAAATGTTTTTAACTTAGCAAAACATAAGCAGTTTAAGTGCCAACTTTTATATTATAATTTAAAAACAAACACTTAGTTAAAACCTTTCATTGTTTAGAGGTAATTTAACATCCCGTTAAAACAAAAAAAGCGGCAAGATTGCCGCTTTAGTAACAACATTGCCGTTTAAATCATCCCCCATTACTAGCTATTTCAATAGCATTAATAACAGCTTCAGCCAATAAATCTGGCTCAAATTTAGCAATAAATTTATTAGCCCCTACCTGATCGACCATGGTTTGATTAAAAACACCACTCATAGATGTATGAAGGATAATATAAAGATGTGAAATTCTACTATCAGCTCGCACCTCCGTGGTAAAGGTATAGCCATCCATTTCTGGCATTTCAATATCAGACACAATCAAAGCAATACGATTTAATTGTTCATCATCAGAATCAGCCCAACCCTTTAAAAGGTCTAAAGTTTCTTTACCATCTTTACACAGTACCGATTCTAACCCCATTTTTTCAATGGTTCTTTGCACCTGCTTACGAGCCACAACTGAATCATCCGCAATAATCACAAGATTCTTTTCAATCTTACTGGCATCAACTCTATCTAGAATTTCTTGTTGCACATCTTCTTTAACACCAATAACTTCAGACAACACCCGTTCAACATCAATGATTTCAACCATCTTATTATCTATATGCGTTACCGCAGTTAGATAACTCGTGCCATTAGTACCTGCGGGAGGTGGTAAAATATCTTTCCAGTTTAAATTGATAATACGATCAACTTCATTCACTAAAAAACCTTGTATGGTACGATTATATTCAGAAATAATAATGAATTTTTCATCAATATTTTGTATGGCAGGCCCACCTATTGCCATACTTAAATCCATAATGGTAATTGTTTGTCCACGTATATGAGAGATGCCGCGTACAACACCATGAGATTGAGGAATACTATTTAAAGGCGGGCATTGTAATACCTCCCTAACTTTAAACACATTAATGCCATATAGCTGGGGGCCAGCCAAACGAAACATCAATAATTCTAACCTGTTTCTTCCTGCTAATTGTGTGCGTTGATCAACACTTGCCATTACTCCAGACATGGAGGTTTCCTCTTATTTAATAATAAAATTAATATCGGCCTAACTTAATTATTCTTTAACTTAAAAAAAACAAAAAGTTGGAACAATAAATGCATAATAAAACAGTTAATGACTTATAAGTTTTACTCAAAGGATGAACACATTATCTTTTAAATAGAACTTAATTTACTATTAATGATGCTTCATATTATTTAAGTATAGACAATGAAATTAAAATTTATTTACTCATTTACAATTATTTTCATGCTTTTAAACAGCTCACTGGTTGCTGCAAAAAATAATAATTTTGAAAACCTAACTTCATTAGTTCTTAAGGCAGAAAACTTCATTAAAAACATAGGGATAGACTCACCTTACCCTATTACTGTCAGCATTAAACCACTCAGTAAAAAACTTAAGCTGAAACAATGTCTTCAACCAATTAACTTCGAATTTAATAATGAAAGAAAAAAGACAGGCAACACTTTATTGCGTGTTAGCTGCTCTAGCCCAACTAAATGGCGAATGCATTTACCCGTTAAAATCACCACTTTTCAAGATGTTTTAGTGTTAAGGCAGCCTGTCATTAGAAGTCAAACCATTGACGAAAACGATGTCATCGTCAAAAAAATGAATGAAAAATATTTATTGAGGGGTTACTACACACATGCCGAACAATTAAAAAACCTTGAAGCTAAACGAAATTTAAAAGGTGATACCATTTTATCGCCCCGAAATTTAAAAATCAGGCACCTTATAAAATCAGGACAACAAGTCACGGTGCAATTATTTAATTCTGGAATTGGCGTTAAAGTGTCTGGTACTGCCCTACATTCAGCTAGTAAAGGGCAACGCATAAAAGTAAGAAACAATAGCTCATTAAAAACAGTAGAGGGCATTGTAAAATCAGCCAATACTGTACAAGTACATTTATAATGACTTTGGAAAATAAACGGAATAAATACTAAAGTTTTTAAAGTGATAGCCGATAAGGCCTATATAGAATATTAATTTTTGGAGAACCATCATGACCGATGCTATAAACAATCAAAACCGTATACAAAATACGAGTCCTTCATTGGACAATAAAGCTCAACCATCTCAAAAATCAGCGCCGTCGGCTTCATCTCAGACGACTTCTTCAACCGTTGTTGATATTAAGAGCACACAAATATTAGAAGCGATGTCCACTCAAATTGATAAACTGCCCGATATGAATATGGCTAAGGTTGATGCCATTAAGCTTTCGATTGCAAATGGCGACTACCAACCTAATGCAGAAGTCATCGCCCAAAAATTCACTGAAATTGAGCGTCTATTATGAGCGAATTAAAAACTAAAGCAGAATATTTTTCTTTGTTTAAAAGCTTATTAACCAAACAAATTGACTCGATACTAATAGCCACTGCTTATTTAAATAACATTAAAGCAAGTATTGAAGCTAACAACATTGACACTTTACAGCAATTGATAAAACATAATGACATTCCATTAAGCCAAATTGAAGAGCAAGAAAAAGAGCGCTTTTCATTGATTGAAAGCTGCGGGTATGAAAAAAATAAAACGGGCTTTAAACAATGTATTAAATCGTTTGATGATAGCAGCGACACCTTAAGTTCTTTGCAAAACTCTTTATATAAGGTCATGGATGAACTGCAAACAGCGACCACGGTGAGTGACCTTCTTATTACTAAAAATAAAAATAGAGTCAAACAATCACTAAGTATTTTAACGGGCACGACACTACAAAAAGATAGTACTTATGCATCTAATGGTAAGAGTAATCAAGATAGTTTAACACGTGATTTGGCAACCGCTTAAGCTTTATGCATAACATCGGTAAAAAAGCATTTTTTATAGGGTATAACTACTTAGTTTAATCTAATCCTATCTCGCTAGTGCTTTATATGACTAGCGAGGCCAATGAAATAATTTTTTACTGTTATTTGGCAGAGGTTTGGGTCTGTCAATGCCGTAACCTTGGGCATAATCGACACCGATTTTTTCTAATATTTGAATAATATCATCATCTTCAACGAACTCAGCGATAGTCTTTAGATTTAGCACATTGCCAACATTATGAATGGCTTCAACCATCGCTTTATCTATAGCATCATTAGCTATATCACGAATAAATACACCATCTATTTTTAAGAAGTCTACTGGCATATTTTTAAGATAAGCAAATGAGCTTAAACCACTGCCAAAGTCATCTAAAGCAAAGCCACAGCCAACCCTTTTTAAATCATCAATAAATTTTTGAGCCATTTTTAAATTAGAAATCGCCGCTGTTTCTGTTATTTCAAAACTAATGTTTTCAGGGGCAAATGTACTATTAGCTAACCACGTCTTTATATCTTCTAAAAGTAAAGGGTCTGCTATGCTTTGACCTGATAAATTAATCGCAAAAATCTCTTTATCATTTTTTTTCCAATACTTATCCATCCAAGCAAAGGTATGTTTAATAACCCAACGATCAATTTTAGACATCATTTGATAGCGCTCAGCAGATGGTATAAATGCACCTGGCGGTATGATTTGTCCTTTTTCATCCAACATTCTTAACAAAATTTCATAATGGATGATGCCATTTTTATCCTGAATAGGGACGATTGGTTGATAAAAAAGTTGAAATCTATCTTCATCTAAAGCAGCTTGCAACTGGACTAACCATTGCGCCTCACCTTGTCGTTGTGCTATTTCTGCATCATCAGGGCTATACACATGTACTCTGTTGCGCCCTGCTTCTTTCGCCGCGTAACAGGCGCTATCAGAAGCAACGAATACTTCATCAACATCAGGGGTAGTTACATCGACAGATACTAAACCAATGCTAACGCCTACTTGAAATGAACGTCCATCCCATATAAAACGATATTCTTCTACTGCGACTCTAATTTGTTCTGCCACTTTTTTGGCATGCTCTAAACCACACTTTGTTAATATAATGCCAAATTCATCGCCACCTAATCGTGCTAATAAATCTGCACCACGAATTTTAGAACGAAAAATATCTGATAACTGTTTTAACAGCTCATCACCCGCAGCATGGCCACAAGTATCATTGACCGCTTTAAATTTATCTAAATCCATAAAGCATAAACTGTGTTCAGCATTTTCATTGCGTGCCGATTGAATTGCACCTTCAAGTTGCCTTTCAAATTCGCGTCTATTAATTAATTGAGTAAGCTCATCATGGCTTGCCTGCCACGTTAATCGGCTTGCCAAACGATGTGATTTACTGACATCTCTTATAATAAGTACAGACCCTATTACATCACCAACAACATTATGGATGGGCGATGCAAGCTGATGAATGACAATCATATTGCCATCTGGGGCTATCATTTCATCACCATTTGTAGATTCGACTCTAATACCCTCTTTAATACAGGTTAAAGTCGGTAATTCAGACGTTTCAGATTTAATATCTAACACTTTCGAAATTAATTTATTTTTAACCTCGTCACTCGTCACACCGACGAGAAGTTCTGCTGCTGGGTTTATATAATTAATACGGCCAATGACATCTGTGGTTATCACCCCATCAGCAATACTGCTTAAAGTAATTTCAGCTTGTTCTTTTTGTTGGTGCAAAGCCGCCTGAACAATCGTTCGTTCTGTGACATCTTTAATGGTGATAATAAACTGAACTTCACCAAAGTTAAGCAAGGGATTAATAGTGATTTCACAATGAAAAATTTCACCACTTTGTTTAATGGCCTTAGCCTGTCCATCAACATTAATGGTTTCTGTTTCTTCACCCGTCTGAAAGAAGCGATCAAATTCTTTATTGTAAGGATTTGGTAAAATGGTAGAAAATGCCTTGCCTAAAATGTCATTTTCTTGATAACCAAACATATTTGATGCTGATTTATAAAAGCTAATAATGCGGCCACTTTGGTTTAAGCGGATGATGGCATCTAAAGAGTTATCGATAATCGAACTCAGTTCATTTTGCTTTTCTTTGGCTCCATCGGCTAAGGCCTGTAACTCTTTAGCTTGCTCTCTAAGTGCCAGTGTTCTT
Organism: uncultured Gammaproteobacteria bacterium; assembly: GCA_964480635.1. GTDB lineage: Bacteria > Pseudomonadota > Gammaproteobacteria > CAYZQE01. The sequence goes on from CAYZQE010000008.1 coordinate 25,574, forward strand.
TGCGCATCATGAGTGACGTCAGAAATTTGTATGACACACATACCTTCTTTATTTAATTGAAAAGGCCTAACTGAAATTTTTTGGTAAATACGATTATCTTGGTTTTTATCGTCTTTCGTAGAAAATAAGGGTAAGGGGTATTTATTAAAGCGCTCCGACAAATAAGAACTCATGCCACTCTCAAGAGCGTCTTTTATAACTTGGGACAATCGCATCGGAATATCTGGAAAAACACTTGATAGTGATTTTGACAAGGTATCTTCCAGCTCTTTAAAGCTAAAATTAACAACCCAGTCGTTCCACACAACAATTTCATGGTGTTTATTAACGACAATAATACCAACATCGACAGCGTCAAAAAGGGTAAAGAAATCTAAGACAGACTGGTCAGAAACTTGTTGATTCATTTTAAATTATTAAATACCCGCAATAAATGTATCAATTTTTGTTAAAAACTCTTCCAGTGAACCGACATCCATAACGATAGCGACGTAACCATCAATATCTTTAGTTTTTAATTTAAAATCTATATGCATAAACAGCATCACGGGGTCTTTATCATCTTTATTACTGAGCTCATCTATAATTTTAATGTATTGACCACGTCTAAACTGAGGAAAATCACTATTGATAGTGTCTTTTAGCATATTAGAGAGCGTACCAAGACACGCATTAATAATCACATTACCAACCTCCGAAAGCGCATCCTCTTCTAGCTCTGCCACTTCTTCTTTTGGTACAGAACCTTGCAGCAAGGCCCAAACTAACTCTAAACTCTTATCTTCAGGAAAAAGTAGTAAAGCATTGCCTTTGAAGGCTCCTTCAAATTCTTGCGATACGGCTGACATTTCTGTTTTAGCATTGGATAGCTGTTCTTCTACATCTGATGTTGGCAGCAATTGAATATCTGGAACTGACAACAACACTTCTTCACCTACCATTTGGCTTAGAGACTCTGCCGCATTACCCATACCAATGTTTAATAGTTCACCAATTCCGTCTTTTTGTAATTCTGTTAAAGTAATCATGTCTTAACTAAGCGAATCTAAATAAGCGCCTACTTTTTCTTCCGTTATTGGTTTACCAATAAACGTTAAATTTAACTTGGCTGCACGCTCTTTAATAGTATCTTGAATATTAGCTGTTAATAATGAGTAAGTCGCGTCTGGATAAATGGCTTGAAGCTTTTCAGCCAATTCTAAACCATCCATACCTGGCATATTTAAATCTAAAGTTGCCACATCAAAGGCTTGGTCTGCTACCTTTGCTAAGGCGTCATCCCCACTTTCAGCTTCTATAATTGTCCAATCTGGTTTTCTATCTTTTATGATCGCTTTTATCATCATTCTTGAAATACGGCTGTCGTCACATACTAAAATTACTTTCGACATTATTTATTTTCTCTTTATTTTTATGGTATCAATAGTGTAGTCGTTAATTAGTTTAATATTGAAATATTGATATTATTTAATGCTTATTTCTTGTAACGTATATTCGGAATGATAGCCCCAAATATCAGTATTAAAACCTGCTGCTCTAATACGCTCTCCTCTGGCTGCGATATACCTTTGAAAGCTGGGTTCAGTTAAGTATGCTTTTTCATACACATAATCATAAACAGATTGAAAATGAAAGCTCTTTATAAACCCAGATATACGCATAACATCTTGCCCTTTGCTATCAAAAAAAACAACACTTGGGAAGTAAGAGATATTTAGTTTTTTCACCCAATCAGCAATCGTTATTGACTCACCTGTTGGCGTAACTATCAACTGTTTAGACTCAACATCTAATTGAATATTGTTAAAACGCTTCACAATATCACGCGTTGTTGAATCGGTTAAAACCTTGTCATGTAGGACACTGCAATCAAAGCAATTATTTTTTTCAAAAAAGACAGCTGTGACATTGCCCGTCGTTTGACGAAGCGCGTTTAAATCACTCGTTTTAATAAAAAAATCTTCACCTTGAATAACATGTGTGCCAGCTGTTTTTAACTGAGACTGAGATTGATTAAATTGATAAAAAGACAACTCTTTTTCTTTATGCCCCCCTATAAACCTTAATGCATTTCTAAATTTTTCGGGTGGATAATACCCATTTAAACGCAAAACTGTTTTCCCTTGTTCATTTAAAAACAAAATAGTCGGGGTATAATGCACCTTAAGGGCTAAAGCAAATTCTTTTTCTGTAAAGGTTTTATCGCCAATACTCACCACTTCTTTATCACCCCACATATTAATACTGATACTCTCAAAGTTATCTTGAGTATATTTTTTTATTTGGGGGTCAGTAAAATTCTCGTCAACTAATTTTGCGCAATAGGGACAACCCGATTGATGAAAATATATCATCACACGTTTATTCGCTTCAGCGGCTTCGGCGACATCTTCAGCAAAATCTAAAAAGCTTTCTTTAAACCAACTGGGTATCTCAGAGGGGATTGAACCCAAATATTCTCCCTCTTTATTTAACGGGCCATTATGCTCAGCAGCCTGTAATAAAAATGGAAATAAGAAAAAAACTTTCAATAACATGTTCATAAATTTACCCCGAAATTAGTTTTTCTGACATATCTTCGGCAAGTTCTTTGTAATCTAGTTCACTCATGCCTAAATAATCTAAAATAACCGCATTAATATCTAACCATTCAGTATCGTCATGAATATTCCAAAAATATTTATCAATATTTTCAGCCATTTTCAACATACACAACATGGTTAACTCTTTATCATCCGTTAACAACTGTTTTTCGAACACTTCATTGACTCGATGGTGGTAACGAATAACCTGACAAACACCCTCAGATAAGCCCCAAGTTTTTGCCAAAATATAACCTAAACTTGCATGTTCTATTGCAAAACTTTCAATTTCTAAATTAATTAACAATGTGCCCTGTATGGGATTAAAGTTTTCTTCAAGGAAGTCTCCATAACCCTCAAGTTTTGACATCATTAATACATGCCCGACATTATGAAACAGGCCTAACATATAAGCCTCGTCCGATGCATATTTCGTTAGTTTTTTAGTTAATGCCGCCAACATTAAAGCAATATTATTCGGCGAATCCCAAAACTTAGGCGGTATTGCATCACCATCTTTTGACATACCCTGTCTTAATATTAAGCCTGAAACAATATTAATGGTATTTTTAACACCAAGCAGACTAATGGCTTGGTGGATAGAACTAACCTCTTGACATAGCGCAAAAAAAGATGAATTAACTGAACGTAACATCAACGCTCATAGCGCAGCATCTTGTGCAATAAGATTCGCTATTTTGTTAATTTGAAAATTATCTTTTTTATCTCTTTTTGAATTTCATTAAGAGCATAAGGCGTAGGCGGCAGCTTAAATTTCTTAATAACATCCGCAGACAGGATATTTTCTTCCATAAAATTATAATTATTATATCTAAAACACTATTAGTATAGTCACAATAAAAATTTAACCATAAAAAATCGAGTCATTTTTAAATTTTTATTTTTTAGAAAAACGCATCCTCTTGAATGTCACTATTTGTCTCTTGTGATTTAAGGCTTAAAATATATTCACCACGCATATCATCTAAAAGGCAGACTAAAGTCAAACTTGAATGCTCCATTTCAGATAAACACTTTGTGGCCGCTTGAATATCATTAGTAGCATGCAAGTCTAACGCTTGTTTTGCATAATCATGGACTTGCTGATGCGGTATTTCTAATTTTTTAAAGCAAGGATTATTACTCAAGGTTTGCATTCCCTCGCCTTCGTAATACCATTGCCCTAAACGGCATTGCGTATGATCAGCTAAGTCTTGTGATGTGATTGTAGAGACGCCTAAAAACACTTTATATACACCCAATTTGAATAAAATATGATCCATTTTTATCAATTCGATAAAACTTTCAGCCGTTGAATCGGTGATTATCTCGCCCATTGATGTAGATAAATTAACAACGTCACCGATAACATCATCAATCATCTGTGTTTGTTGATCCATATTAGCGATGTTAGCTACCATTTTAGAAAATGCATCACTGGTGTCGTTGGCATTATGTTCGATAGAACCGACTAATGTTTTAATTTCACCCGATGATTCAGCCGCTCTTTGTGCCAACATTCTCACTTCGTCTGCCACTACGGCAAAACCACGGCCATGCTCACCTGCTCGTGCTGCCTCTATCGCTGCATTTAAAGCCAGTAAATTGGTTTGGCTAGAAATGGTTTCAATCATTGATGTAAACTGTGAAATATTACCCGTGGTTTGGCTTAATGCTTTAATTTGTTCTGCACTGATTGAAGTTTGGTTATTAAGTTCGTCAATACCGCTACGAACTTGGCTGAGTATCATAGTACTTTGTGAAAATAGCCCAGAAGACTCTTTAAGTTTAATTTGTTCTGTTTTTAAGATTTGATTCGTCGCTGCTGTTTTTTCGCGAATGGCATCTAAGGTTGCAAATAAACCTGAGAGCAAAATACCGACACTATCTTGAAAGCCTCCTTCTGATGCACTCTGAGTTGCTTCGTCTATCAGCACTTGTTTTTCAAGTTGCTCTTGCTGCAGTTGATTCTGAAGCTCATCTATCTGTTGTTTTAATAACAAATTTTCTTCAGTTTTTTCTGCGAGTAATTTGGGTGCTTTAAAGCAGGCAAACATTTTTAGTTCCTAAACTTGGTTATAGGTTTTATCGGTACTTATTAATAAAACTTTAATAAAACTTTAATAAAAAATGAGTATAGTACCTGCTTTAAAAGTTGCTAATAAAATTTATAGCTATTGTGCTTATTTTATCCTCTAAAATAAGCATGCAACTTTTCTACCCAAAGTAATAGTTTTTTGGGGCTATGGGCTCTTTTCCACTCTCCTGCTACATATTTATTGGACTCGGCTAAAGTCGGATAAATATGAATGGTGCCTAAAATTTTATTTAAACCAATATTTTGTTTCATCGCCAAAACATACTCTGCAATAATATCACCTGCATGCTCTCCAACGATGGTGACGCCTATAATTTTATCTTTATTCGGCACCGTTAATACTTTTATAAAACCGTAAGCTTCTGAGTCTGCAATAGCCCTATCTAAATCATCAATATCAAACCGTGTGACTTCATAAGCAATGCCCGCTGCCTTTGCATCCGTCTCATTTAAACCAACACGAGCGACTTCTGGCGAGGTAAATGTAGCCCAAGGGATAACCCGATAATCGACTTTAAATCGCTTAAACGTACCAAATAAGCTATTAACACTGGCATACCACGCTTGGTGCGCTGCTGTATGGGTAAATTGATAAGGACCTGCAACATCACCACAGGCATAAATATTAGGGATGTTTGTTTGTAGATATTCATCCACTTCTATTGTTTTACGTTCAGTAAGTGCAACGCCAATTTCTTTTAAACCAAACCCACGTGTGTTTGCTGTGCGCCCAACAGCAATCATTAAAGCATCAAACTCTATTTCTATATCTTCACCATTAAACTCTACTATTAAGACGTTTTTATCTGCTTTTTTAATCACTTCTTTGGCGCGATGAGATAATAAAACGTCGACTTTTTCTTGTTGAAACTTTTCTAATATGAGCGCTGATATTTCAGGGTCTTCCCGCCCCATTAAACGATCAGCCATTTCAACTTGGCTAACTTGAACCCCTAGTCTGGCAAAACTTTGGGTTAATTCACAACCGATGGGGCCGCCACCTAAAATAATCATTTTATTGGGCTTTTCTTGCATCTGCCATAAGTTATCCGAGGTGTAATATTCAACGTCTTGTAAGCCTTTAATAGGCGGTATAAATGGTCTTGCGCCGGTTGCAATAACAATATGGCGCGTTGTTAATATTTCACCATTCACTTCGACTTCATATGGCGAAACAATGCGTGCTTCACCTTGTATAACATCGACACCAAGCTTGCTATAACGCTCTATTGAATCGTGAGGGGCTATTTTGTTAATAACCTCATGCACACGAGCCATAATATCTTTAAAGGTAAAATCAGCGACCGCTTTTTTAATGCCAAATTGTTCACTATGATGAATATTATCCAATAATTTGGCACTACGAATAATCGCTTTTGAGGGTACACAACCCGTATTTAAACAATCACCGCCCATCTTATGTTTTTCAATAAGCGTGACCTTTGCTTTTACCGCAGCAGCAATGTACGAGGTCACTAAACCACCTGCACCTGCACCTATCACGATTAAGTTATTATCAAAAGACGAAGGTTTCTTCCATTGTTTCATAACCTTTCGATGCTTTATTAAAGCTAATATTTTACGTGCAACAACGGGTAACATAGCTAATAAAACAAATGAAAAAATAATCGGTGGAGAAATAATGCCGCTTAAGCTATCTATTTGGGCGAGTTGAGTGCCTGCATTAACATAAACTATCGTGCCCGCAAACATGCCCACCTGACTGACCCAATAAAATGTAAATATCTTAATACGTGTTAAGCCCATCACTAAGTTAATAACAAAAAATGGCATGACAGGCACTAGGCGCATAGCAAACAGGTAAAAACTGCCGTCTTTTTCTACACCATCATAAAAAGGTTTTAAAGTAGAACCGAATTTCTTTTCTACCCAATCTTTTAAAAAATAACGTGATAGAAAAAACGAGATAGTCGCTCCCATTGAGCTCGCAAAAGAAATAAGAATAACGCCCGTTACTAAGCCAAATAAAGCACCGCCTAATAACGTTAAAATGGCCGCGCCGGGTAAGGATGCAGCCGTAACTAATACATATAAAGCAAAAAACAATGCCCAACTTGTTTGCGGGTTTTGATCAACATAGTCTTTTAAACTGGCCTGCTGTGCCTTAATTGACTCTAAGGTGAGCAATTGCAATAGATCTTGCTGAATAACTACAGCAATTAAAGCCGCTATAATGGTTATTATTAATATTTTTTTCATGCTTTTAAATTTTGACTAATAAATAATGGAGTTTATTAGGGTTCTAATTGAAGAGAATGTTCAATTAGAATTGAATTTTTAAAAAAGCGTGGAGTTTCAGTTCTCCACGCTTTTAAATTTTACTTCTATTTTTTTGGGAATTTACTCGTAACGCCTTGTACATAATAGCCCATAGAACCGAGTTCTTTATCGGACATTGTGCTACCTACGGCAACGACTGTTTTACCTGCTTGAGTAACAACTGGGCCAGTAAATGGATGTAATTTACCAGAACGTAAGTCATCTTCCATCGCATGAATACGTTTTTGTAACTCAGCAGGGATAGCTGAATTTAAAGGTGCTAAAGCAACCATGCCTTCTTTATAACCACCCCAAATATTCGAAGGCTTCCAAGTGCCCGCTAAAGTATCTTTGACTATTTGAGTATAGAAATCACCCCAATGATGCGTGGCAGCCGTGAGATGTGCTTTTTTACCGTACTTAGACATATCTGAATGATAACCAAATGCATAAATGCCTTTTTCTTCTGCGGCTTGTACCACGGCTGTTGAATCAGTGTGATGAGTGATGACATCTGAGCCTTGAGCAATTAACGTCAATGAAGCCGCGCGTTCTTTACCTGGATCAAACCAAGAGTTTACCCAAATAACACTCACTTCTGCTTTAGGGTTCACACTACGCGCACCTTTAATGAAAGCATTAATACCTTGTAATACTTCAGGGATTGGAAATGCAGCCACATAACCTAATTTATTAGATTTGGTCATCTCGCCTGCAATCACACCTGTTAAATAACGCCCTTCATAAAAACGTGCGTTAATTAAGCCCATGTTTTTGCCTTGCTTATAACCCGTCGCATGAATAAATGTTGTATTTGGGTATTGTTTAGACACTTTAAGTGCATAATTCATAAAACCAAAACTCGTTGCGAAGATTGCTTTATCGCCACGTTTTGCCATTTCACGTATCACACGCTCTGCATCGGCACCTTCGGCAACATTTTCAACATACTTAGTGGTTACTTTACCGCCTAAAGCTTTTTCCATTTGTAATCGGCCTAAATCATGCTGGTATGTCCAACCTGCATCACCTATTGGGCTTACATAAACAAAACCAATGTTGTCAGCAGCTAATACCATTGAGCCATTGAGTAAGCTAGCAAGGGCAAAGGATGCCGCGAGTAAGCACTTTTTTATACTAAAAATTTTCATTATTATCCTCTTTTGTTGTGTTGAACTATTGTATCGAACTTTTTCTTTAAGCTCTGTATTTATCTAAAATATATCCTGTTTTATGAGATTAAATTCTATTGTTCAGGTCTATAGGGAACCCCCAAAGAAACAGGTGCATTTAAACGCACCAATGCTTTATTACGTGAAATAATAACTAATACCACAATCGTTGCAATGTATGGTAAAGCCGAAAGAAATTGTGCTGGCACTTGTATATCAAGACCAGACCCTTGAATAAATAATTGCGACACTAAAACGCCACCAAATAAATAGGCACCTGCCATCACACGCATTGGCCTCCATGTTGCAAAAACAACTAAAGCTATGGCAATCCATCCTCGTCCTGCCACCATGCCTTCAACCCATAACGGGGTATAAAAGACAGAAAGATACGCCCCACCGACACCCGCCATGGCACCACCAAACAAAGTAGCAGCGTAACGGATTTTAATCACGGGATAGCCAATGGCATGTGCTGATGATGGCGATTCACCAACCGCTCTTAATACTAAACCAGAACGACTGCGATATAAGAACCAAACAATAGCGGCAAATAAAGCCCATGACCAATACACTAGGCTTTGTTGTTTAAACAAAATCTCGCCGATAAAGGGTATCTCTGATAACCAAGGAATTGTTGTGACGGGAACAGCTTGTAACACTTCAGATTCATAGGGCTTACCAATAAATGCTGATAAACCAACACCAAATATTGATAAGGCCAAACCGCTAGCCACTTGGTTTCCTTGTAAGCTTAAGGTCACAAAAGCAAATAGTAATGACATTAATAAACCTGCCATCATGCCTGCTAGCACACCGAAATAAACCACCCCCGTGTTATGTGTCACGGCAAATGCGGCGACGGCTCCAACCGCCATCATGCCTTCTGCACCTAAATTTAACACCCCTGATTTTTCGGCAATTAACTGCCCTAAAGCAACGATAAGCAATGGCGTGGCTGCAACAACTGTGGCAAATAATATGGATTGAATAAGATGTAAATCCATTAGCTTGCTCCCGCCTTATGTGTCCATTGTAAGCGGTAATTAATCAGGACATCGGCGCCTAATAAAAACAATAACAACATGCCTTGAAACACCTTAGAGATAGATGATGGCAGAGATAGATACTGCTGTGCTTGTTCTCCGCCCAAATATAACAAAGCCATTAATAAACTCGCAAAGATAATGCCAATGGGGTTTAAACGAGCGACAAAAGCAACAATAATGGCGGCAAAACCATAGTTATTAGAAACATGGGTTGTCAGTTGTCCCATGGGGCCTGCGACTTCACTCATGCCTGCAATGCCTGCCATACCGCCACCACTCAGTAACCCAATCCAAATCATTTTTTTTGTTGAAAACCCTGCATAGCGGGCTGCATCGGGCGCTGCTCCTGACACTTGCATTTGAAACCCGATAAAACTGCGGCTCATAAAAACATAAATAACGCCTAAAGAGATCAGCGCAAAAATAAATGCCGAATTTAATCGAGTACCTTCAATTAAGATGGATAATAATGCAGGCTCTTCAAATAAGCGGGATTGTGGAAAGCCAAAACCTTCAGGGTCTGCCATTGGGCCATAAACTAACCACGACACTGCTAACTGAGCAATGTAAACCAACATGAGCGAGACTAAAATTTCATTGGTATTAAATTGGGTTTTTAGAAATGCTGGAATGGCAGCCCATGCCATGCCACCTAAAGCACCAGCAATCATCATTAATGGAATAATGACGATACTGGTCGATTCATAAAAGTATAAGGCCACAGCTGTTGCCGTGACAGAGCCCATAATAAATTGCCCTTCTGCCCCTATGTTCCAAATATTTGCTTTAAAACCAATGGCTAAACCACCAGCAATTAGCATTAAAGGCGTGGCTTTTAAAAATAATTCTGCAATACCATACAGGTCTCTAACGGGGTAATAAAAAAACACAACAAAGCTTTCGATGGGGTCTTTACCTAAAGATGCAAATAGAATTAAACCGCCAATAAGCGTTAAAACAATGGCTATTAAAGGTGATAAATAACTAAATGCTATTGAGGCATGCGCTCTTGGTTTAAGTTGAAGCATGGCTCACCTCTTGTTGTTCTGACCTAGAGCCAGGCCAAAGCCCACTCATCCACACCCCAATTTCTTCGACTGAGGTTTCACTTGTTTTGGTCAGTGGCGATAAAGCACCGTCTGCAATGACAGCCAATTGATCTGATATTTCAAACAGCTCATCTAACTCTTCTGAAAAAACTAAAATGGCAGCACCTTGTTTGCTTAGATCAATTAATTGTTGTCGGATAAATACTGCCGCCCCAACATCGACACCCCAAGTGGGTTGAGATACCACAAGTACCTTAGGTGATTGTAAAATCTCACGTCCCATTATAAATTTTTGTAGATTACCACCAGACAATGATAAAGCGGTGGCACCATGACCTCCACATTTAACATTAAAGCCCGTAATGCATTTTTTTGAGAATGCCATGATTTCATCAAACACCATTAAACCATTAGAAACCATACCTTTGTTATGCGCGGTTAAAAGGCTATTGCTACTTAAAGCCATTGATGGAACTGCTCCGCGACCTAGCCGTTCTTCTGGCACAAAACAAAAACCAAGCTCTCGCCTTTGTTGTGGCCCCAATGTTGCCACGGATTGACCACAAATTTCGACACTGGCATTGTTGTTTAATAGCTCTTCACCAGAGATAGCACGTAATAATTCTTGCTGTCCGTTACCTGAAACACCTGCTATGCCGATTATCTCACCAGCCCTAACGGATAAGTTAATTGCTTTTAATGTTGTGGCAAACGGGTCACCACCGTCATAACTTAAGTCGGATAACTGTAAGGCGACGTCACCAAGGTTAGAGCGATCACTGCGTTCACAAACTGGTAATTGCTTACCAATCATTAAACTCGCCATAGACTCAGGCGTTTCGTCTGTTGGTATGCATTGCCCCGTTACTTTGCCATTGCGTAACACCGTTGCCACATGACACAACGCTTGTATTTCGTCTAATTTATGACTGATATATAAAATGCTACAGCCTTCATCAGAGAGCTGTCTTAGCGTTTTAAATAGGGTTTGTACCGCAGAAGGTGTTAGTACTGAAGTGGGCTCATCCATAATCAATAACTTAGGTTTTTGCAACAAACATCGCACAATCTCAACGCGTTGGCGCTCACCCACTGAAAGCGCATGGACTAATCGATGAGGCTCTATGGGTAAGCCATAATGCTCAGACACCGCTTTAATTTCTTCCGCTAACTGTTTTAAATCTGTTTTATCATCCAATGCTAATGCGACATTTTCTACAACCGTTAGCGTTTCAAACAATGAAAAGTGTTGAAATATCATGCCTATGCCTAATTTTCTTGCAAAACTAGGATTACTTATTTCAATCTGCTGACCTAACCATTTTAAATGACCTTTATCTGGATGAGTGACGCCATAAATCATTTTCATCAGCGTGCTCTTACCCGCACCATTTTCGCCTAAAACAGCATGGATTTGGCCTTGTTCAACTTTTAAGCTTACATCATCATTGGCGATAACTGATGGGTAAATTTTAGTCAGCCCGTGTAATTCTAAAAGAGTATCAGTCATATTGAACCATCAAATAATGGGGTTATGCCATACTGAGTGGGTAAGGCATCTATTTTTATAGACACAGAGACCACTGAGTACACAGAGTTATAGTTTATAACGTTTAATTCCATTGACCAATCTAGATTCATTAAAATTAATCAACAGTCCTGTAGATATGCCTGTTAATTTTAAATAGGTCAACATTTGTGCCTCATGAATTTTTAACATTTTTTCAACGGATTTAAGCTCTAAGATCAAACATTCATCCACCAAAAAATCAAGTCTATAGCCACATTCCAGCTTAATCTCCTTATACTCTATTGGAATAGATGCCTGAACAATAAAGGGTATACCCTTCAAGCCTAGCTCATAAGCTAAACATTTCTCATAGGTGTTTTCCAACAATCCAGCACCTAAGTTACGATGTACCTCAATAGCACAACCTATAACTGCTTCTGATAGCTCCTTACTACATTCTTTCACTCTCTGTGCCCTCTGTGGTCTCTGTGTCTATTCATTTTAACCACTTAACTCGACATAGATCCCAAATTATTAACATTGGTTTGCGAGTCTATTTTCGTTCTGTTGTACTAATTGAGCAACCACTGAAACAGCAATTAAAGATGCCTGTTTACTATTGATACCCGTAATGCCAATCGGGCAAATCATTTTATTTAATTGTTGTTGCTCATAGCCTTTTGCCATTAGGCGATGTTCGAAACGTTGGCGTTTGGTTTTAGAACCAATTAAGCCAAAATAACAATAATCATCACGTTTTAAAATATGCTCACATAATACTAGATCTAGCGCATGATCGTGAGTCATCACTAGAAAATAACTGTCTATTTTTGCTTGCGCTATTTCGGCCTCGGGAGACTCTGTGATGCATAAATTAACGTGTGTTGATTTATTGGTCAATGATATAGCAGCCAAACAATCGTCTCGCGTATCGACCCATGTTATTTGCCAGGGTAAATCTGACATTTGCTTTATGATAGCTTGGCCTACATGACCAGCCCCAAATAAATATAAATGTTTTTTCTGTTGTGAAAGTGTTTCTATATAACACACTGTATCATTGATTTTAATCAACTCAAACTTAAAGCCAGCTCTAAATGAATGATATTCATTATCAATAAAATCAATGATTTGCCTATTGTTAGTTAATGTAAAATCTAGGTCACTAATTTTATTAACCAGCAACTTATTAACTGAATCACCTTTTAAAACCGTTACTAAAACTGACTGATTTTTATCGTCATGGCGCTCAACCCAAGCAAATAACCAATTTAAATCATTGCTATCTATCACTTCAAATATTACTTCAACAACCCCACCACAGCACATGCCCAAACCTGCCGCTAATGAAAAATGATTGATAGTCGAACGCTGCTTGTTTAATCCTGACAGCATATCTTGAGCAATTTTACAGGCTTTAAATTCTAAGTTACCACCCCCTATGGTGCCGACTATACCTTGTGGCGTAACAAATAAACGCGCCCCTGTTTCACGAGGTGTTGAGCCTTTAGTTTGAGCGACAGTAACCATCACCACACGCTCATACTTAAGCATTAAGTCTTTTAACTGAAACGCCCATGGTTGAGATGCTGAGTTATGCATTGTATTGACAGTGTTGAATACAATTTAAAATTTCTTCGGCTGTTGCTGGTGCATTAAGGGGTGTATTAACCTGATGATTAGCAACACTAGAAATAGCATCACGAATGGCAAAAAAAGCTGAAAAGCTTAAGAGCAATGGAGGCTCACCCACTGCTTTAGATCGTTTTATAGTTGGTTTTTTATTTTTGTTTTTAAACAGTTCAGTGTTAAAGGTTTTAGGGCAATCATGAATGGTTGGAATCTTATAAGTAGATGGCGCATGAGTGACTAAACGCCCTTTCACATTCCATTTTAATTCTTCTGTGGTTAACCATCCCAAACCTTGAATAAACCCACCTTCCACTTGCCCAATATCAATAGCTGGGTTGATTGATTGACCCGCATCATGCAATAAATCAGCGCGTATTAAAGTGGCTTCACCCGTTAAAATATCGACAGCTACTTCTGACACTGCCGCACCATAGGCATAATAATAAAACGGACTGCCTTTAAATGTTTCTGGGTTCCAATGCACATCGGGTGTTTTATAAAAGCCATCCGACCATAACTGCACACGATGGGCGTAGGCTAATTGCACCACTTCATTAAATGTTTGCTTAAATTCACCAGCTATAATAAGTCCATTACTGAATTCAATATTTTCTTTTAGTAGATTATTTTTTTCACATAGAAAAGCAATTAATCGCTGTTTAATAGTTGCTGCTGCATTTAACGCGGCCATGCCATTTAGATCGCTTCCCGTCGATGCTGCTGTTGCCGAGGTATTGGGTACTTTGCTTGTATCTGTTGCTGTCGCTTTTACTTTATCAACGCTTATACCAAGTTCCTCTGCAACGACTTGAGCTATTTTGGTGTGTAAGCCCTGCCCCATCTCAGTACCACCATGGTTCACCAAAACAGAACCATCGGTATAAATATGCACTAATGCCCCTGCTTGATTAAAATGTACCACATTAAATGAAATGCCAAATTTAACCGGTGTTAAAGCTAAGCCTTTTTTAATGATAGGCGAGTGTTCATTAAATTTATTAATCTGTTGGCGACGGTTTCGATAATCACTGCTTGTTTCTAATTGAGCGACTAATTCGTGTAACACATTATCATCGACTGTTTGATCATAAGGTGTTTTTTGCTCCTGACCTCGGTAAAAATTTTTCTGGCGAATATCTAAAGCATCAACGCCCAATTGCCGCGCTAACGAATCTAAAGCATATTCAATGGCAAATGAACCTTGAGGGCCGCCGAAACCACGAAAAGCGGTATTTGACTGCTTATTAGTTTTACATAAAAAAGCATTAAGATGTGCCTTTGGTAAAAAATAAGCATTATCACTGTGGCACAAGGCTCGCCCTGCTACAGGTGCCGACAAATCTGCTGAAAAACCGCAGTCTAATAGCATGTCTAAATCATAATCTTTTATCTTTCCTTGAGCATCTGCACGCAAGTGAGTGTGATATGAAAATGGATGACGCTTTCCCGTAATCATCATGTCATCATCACGGTCTAACCTAAGTTTAATAGGGCACATTAACTTTTGAGCGGCGACAGCTGCAATACAGCAAAACAAAGCAGACTGAGACTCTTTGCCACCAAAGCCGCCGCCCATTCGACGCATCTCTACTCGAATTTGGTTGTTATCACACTGCAAAGTTTGGGCAACAAGGTGCTGCATTTCGGTTGGATGTTGTGTTGAACAAAACACATCAAAGCAACCGCCTTCTTTAGGGATGACTGTGCTGATTTGCCCTTCTAAATAAAAATGTTCTTGTCCGCCTAATTTAAAATTTTCACTAATAATGATGTCATCTTCTTGCTGTTCACTATTTTTAGACTCTTGCTTTAAAGTCATTGGCTTGACCACATAACTTTGTTGCTGATGTGCCTCTTCTGGGCTTAAAACGGGTTCGAAAACATCATAGATTATGTTTGCTTTTTTAGCCGCTTTTCGCGCATTTAAATAGCTAGTAGCCACTACCAACAAAATGGGCTGACCAATATATTCAACACAATGCTGCGCTAATATCGGGTTATCTTTAGCAATTGGCCCACATTGGTTAGGCCCTTTGATATCGTTAGCATCTATAACTGCCACAACGTCTTGATGCTTCAAAATTTCACAAATATCAATCGACTTTAACGTCGCATTGGCATGTTTACTTAAAACTAAAGCGCCATACAAAGTACCTTGTAAGTGCGGTGTATCATCAATAAACGTTGCTTCACCCGTCACATGCAATGCAGCCGATTCATGTTTGATGCTTGCTTTATCTACCATCACCCGCTATTTACCTCATCATAAACGCAGACAGAAACATCAGGATATGTTGTTTCAATAAAAAAGCGTTGTAATAAGTTTTTAGCCAACTGCTGACGATATTTTGCAGACGCTCTTAAATCATCTAATGGATGAAAGTCATCATCCAAAAAGCGTTTTGCCAAATTGACCCGTTGCTGCTGCCATGACTCACCGATTAAAACGGCTTCTGTTTTAAAGGCTCTCGCCGTGGTAGCTGCCATGCCGCCACACACTATTTTGCAGGTTTCAACATGGTTGTCGTTATCAATCGACAGTACGATAGCCATCGTCATTGCAGAAATATCTTGGTCGAAGCGCTTACTGATTTTGTAATAGGCTATCTGCTTATTTTTATTAGCCTTAAGGGGGATACTCACTGATTCAATAAACTCATCATCTTTTAAGTCTTTTTGTTGGTAGCCTAAATAAAAGTCATCTAACAGAATATCTCTAGAACCTTTCAAACTACGGACTTTTACATGCGCGCCTAAGGCCATTAATATCGGTGCTGAATCGCCAATGGGTGAGCCATTTGCCAAGTTACCCACTAAGGTCGCAGCATGACAGATAGGCTGGGATGCAAAACGCCTTGCCGCATCGGCTAAGCTTGGAAAATGAGATACCAACAATGCAAAAGCATCAAAAACACTGACTGCCGCTCCCAGTATTAATGCATCATCATGACATTCAATTTTTTTAAGCGCGTCAATTTGAGTCAGATGAATGAGAATAGGAATGTCTTTTAATTGTTTATTGAGCCACAAACCCACATCGGTGTTACCCGCGATAACCACTGCTTGAGGGTATTGTGCTTTTAAAACGCACAGCTCATTAATGCTCGTCGGTATGAAACTGCTTAGATGATCGACTGTCAGGTTTTTTTGAGTCGAGTTTTTCATTAACAATAAACGCTTTTTTAATGGCTCATTTTCAGCATCAAAAGATTCATCAACTTCATAGTCATGCATATGCATAGCGGCATCAATAATTGGTTTATAACCCGTACAACGACACAAATTACCCGATAAACTAGCCGATATATTATCTCTGTTAGCTCGAACACCACTTTGGTACAGCGCAAATAAAGACATCACGAAACCGGGCGTACAAAAACCACATTGAGACGCATGGTGGTCAATCATTGATTGTTGCACTGGGTGTAACTTTTCACTTCGCTTTAAAGACTCAACAGTAAATAAAGCTTTGCCGTGTAACATTGGCAGTAGCAAAATACAGGCGTTAATATTTTTATAAACTAATTCATTTGCTATATTAAGCTCGGCTATTACGACCGTACATGCACCGCAATCACCTTCGGCACAACCTTCGTGCGTGCCCGTCTTTAACACGCTTTCACGACAATAGGTCAACACACTCATTTGAGGGTTTGGATTATTTAAACGAATCACCTCTCCATTCAAAATAAATTCGATGGTTGAATCAACGGTTTGACTATTAATATATCCCATCGTCGTTAACTACCTCGATAGGTAGAATAACTCCAGGGAGAGACTAAAAGAGGGACATGATAGTGACTATCTTCATCGGCTATAGCAAAACGAATCAGCACATCATCTATAAATGCAGGGTCTGCTAGCTTATTGCCTTTGAGCTTAAAATAAGCTTCGGTATGAAATACCAACTCATACCGCCCCTGCTTAAAACGATTATCTTTTAATAAGGGTTCTTCGACACGACCGTCAGCATTCGTTGTGACTTCAAGTAATAACGAATGCTCTGGAAGCGCATAAAGCTGAATAACGACACCTGCTGCCGGGCAACCATTTGCGGTGTCTAAAACATGTGTTGTTAAATAACCCATACTTTTCCCCCTCTTTTTTATTATTTTGTTTTTTATTTCACATAAGATTACTATATTGAGACCCTTGCACGAAGCAGAAACTAAAAAAAAAGTGAAAAATGTTTGATCCTAACAATTACCCCCGCGATTTGATTGGTTACGGTCAAAATCCACCTCATGCTCATTGGCCAAATCAAGCCCAAATAGCGGTTCAATTTGTACTTAATTATGAAGAAGGCGGCGAAAGCTGTGTACTGCATGGTGATGAGCAATCAGAACGGTTTTTATCTGAAATTGTGGGGGCAGAAGCTTATAACGCCAGACACATGAGCATGGAATCCATTTATGAATATGGCTCAAGGTCTGGAGTTTGGAGGCTATTAAAAGAATTTAAACAGCGGGGTCTTCCCTTAACCATCTTTGCTGTCGCTACCGCATTGCAGCGTCACCCAGAACTTACTCAATACTTACAGCAAGAACAACATGAAATTGCCTGTCATGGCTTAAAGTGGATTCACTATCAACAAGTTGATAAACACATTGAACAGCAACATATGCAGCAAGCCGTAGCCATTATAAAAGACTTAACGGGTAAGACACCCGCAGGTTGGTACACGGGAAGAGACAGCCCAAATACACGTCAATTGGTAGTCGAACAGGGTGGTTTTACTTACGACTCTGATTATTATGGTGATGACCTGCCCCTATGGCAAAATGTCAAATTATCTGACGGCAGTTCAAAGCCTCACCTCATTGTCCCCTACACCCTAGATACCAATGACATGCGTTTTGCATCACCTCAAGGCTTTAATAGTGGCGATCAGTTTTATCAATATCTACGTGATAGCTTTGATGTTTTATATAAAGAAGGCGAAGAAAGCCCTAAAATGTTATCCATCGGTTTACACTGCCGCATTGCCGGCCGGCCTGGCCGCTTTGCAGCCTTACAACGATTTTTAGACTATATTCAACAGCACGATAAGGTATGGATATGCCAACGACTTGAAATTGCTAACCATTGGATGCAACATCACCCTTATTCGGATAAACAAGCATGACCGACATAGCGTTATTAAATGGGGCATCTAAAGATGACTTTATCGACTTATTAAATGGCATTTATGAACACGCTCCTTGGGTTGCCGAGTTAACACATCCGCATCAACCTTTTAAATGCATAGATGATCTACACACCAAAATGCAGCAATCTGTACTTGATAGTAGCCATGATTTGCAACAATCACTCATTTGTAATCACCCCGAACTAGCAGGAAAAGAAGCGGCGCAAGGCTCTTTAACAGCAGCATCACTTTTAGAGCAAGCCAACTCTGGTTTAAGCCATTGCAGTGCCGATGAATTAAGACAGTTTAAAGAATTAAATAGCACTTACCGTCTAAAATTTGGCTTTCCTTTTGTTGTCGCTGTTAAGGGTTTTACTCGATACGATATTTTAGAATTAATGCAACAGCGTTTAAAAAATCGACAACAACAAGAATTTGAAAGCTGTTTAGAGCAGATTGGCAAAATAGCAAAGTTTCGATTAATGACATTATTAGAAAGTGATTAATCTACTGAGCGCATCTTATAAGGAGGAACTTAATCAACCACTTGAGGATACCCAAATAATGCAGGTGTACCGCCTGTATGCCAAAAGATAACGCGTTGATCTTTCGTCAATTTTCCTTGACGCACATAAGACAATAAACCCGCCATCGACTTACCCGTATAGGTTGGGTCAAGTAATAAACCTTCTGATTCGGCTGTTATCTTAATAGCTTCTTTTACAGGGGCGCTCAATTGCCCATAACCCGGTTTTAACACCTCGTCATCGACAAAAATATCGTCATCAGACACGCATGGCGTCATATCAAACATGTCTGCTAATTGATTTGTTTTATCCAGTACACGCTGAAACTGTAAATCTGCCGTTCTACGCACACACATGCCATACACTTTGATAGGGCTGCCTAAAAGGCGCAAGCCGAATAACAACCCTGCATGTGTGTTAGCAGAGCCAGAAGCAAGGACAATAGCATCAAATTCTAGTTTTTTACTCTGCATTTGCAAAGTAATTTCATCAGCGGCTTTAACATATCCTAACGCGCCATAAGGTGTATGCATGCCGGATAAAGGTATCACATAAGGCAAAGCGCCCTTTAACTTTAATTGCTCTGCTAGTTCATACAATGCCTTATCAGCACCATCTTCATCTTCACCAACGGGAAACTGATGAATTTTAGCACCCATAATTTTCATTAATAATGGATTGCCAGATTCATAATACGATGCAGGTTGGTCACTCACGCGTTGTTCTAACTGAACTTCGACATGCATCCCCATTTTACGCGCAGCTGCTATCGTCATACGCACATGATTTGATTGCACAGCACCTGTTGTGAGCAATGTATCTGCCCCCTTTTCTAGCGCTTGACCAATATAATATTCTAACTGCCTAGCTTTGTTACCCCCCATAGCTAGGCCTGTACAATCATCCCTTTTTACCCAAAGCTCTGGCCCAGACAAGGCTTTGCTTAATTGCGGCATTCTTTCTAACGCAGTTGGCGTATGAGACAGCTCGACACTTGGAAACGGGATATTTAAGGGCATGAGACAATCTCTTTACAATTGATATAACATCACAAAGGACATTAAAATTAATATGAATAATACAATTTTTTTAAACTGTTTTTGATTGATTTTAGGCGCTATTAAATGCCCAATAACAACACCTATTAAAGCGATAGGCACAAGTAAAGCGGCATCTAACCAAGTCTCTTTTGCAATGCCTACAGTTATGCTTTGTAAAACAAGAGCGCCTGCATAGGCAAATATAAAATATGTTAAAATCGTTGCCCTGATAATTGTTTTATTAAATTGCTGCTGCACAAAGTACATCATAACGATAGGGCCTGGCATGGCTAAGCTCGTTGACATAGCACCTGAAAATATACCCGTTAAAAAAGTTTTTTTATTATTTGAATTTGCAGCCTCAGATTCAGCCGTTTGTTTACTTCTTAATAAGTTATAAAGGGTTGATAAGCTAAATA
>CAYZQE010000009.1:0-5301 GCA_964480635.1 uncultured Gammaproteobacteria bacterium
GCTTGCAAGCCTTTAGGCCCATCATTAACTTCAAATTCAACACGTTGTCCGGTGATTAGCTTTTTGTAACCATCCATTTCGATTGCTGAAAAATGAGCAAAAATATCTTCATCTTCTTTCTCGTCGGTAGCGACAAATCCATAACCCTTTGTGTTGCTAAACCATTTAACTGTTCCAGTAGCCATTATTTTTACTCCTAATCTTTTATGATTGTCATTTTTATTCGATATTATATTGCGTACATTTTGTAATCAATAGTAAATAATAACTATTCTTAAGAAAATAAATTTTTGACTGACGCTTGGCTTTAACCGATGAACTGTAAATATTTGAATCTTATCTTGAAAGTTTGCTATAACAGGCCATATTAAAACCACTGAAATTGATATTTAAAGAATATGACAGAACAACAACACTCTGATGATGGTGGTTTATTACTAGTCGAAGAGGCAAAACCAAAACTTAAAAAACCGCCGTTGTATCAGGTCGTTTTACTTAATGATGACTTTACGCCGATGGAATTTGTGGTCATGATTTTGGAAAATGTATTTACATTAGGGCGTGAAAAGGCCACTCAAGTCATGTTGCAGGTTCATACAAAAGGTAAGGGTGTTTGTGGCGTATATTCAAGAGATATCGCTGAGACTAAGATGGCTCAAGTGAATAGTTTAGCGCGTGAGCATGAGCATCCTCTTTTATGTGAAATCGAAGAAGCCTAAATAAATTGAGAGTTAAAATAGAGATTTAAAATGCTAAATAAAGAATTAGAACATTTATTAAATGACGCTTTTGTTAATGCTAAAGAAAAGCAGCATGAATTTATAACGGTTGAGCATTTATTGTTGATGCTTACAAATGATGACGTTGCATTGGCTGTACTTAATGCCTGTGGTGCGGATATAGAGCTATTAAAGACGGAGTTAAAAACATTTATCAATCAAAATACACCGTTATTAGCGAATGATGATGATAAGGATACGCAGCCAACCTTAGGCTTTCAGCGAGTATTACAGCGGGCTTTTTTTAATGTGCAATCATCAGGAAAAGGTGAAGTAACGGGTGATAATTTATTAGTCGCTATTTTTTCTGAGCGAGACTCCCACGCTGTTTATATTTTAAGCAAACAAGATATTCAGCGTTTGGATATCGTTAATTTTATTTCCCATGGTATTTCAAGGTTAGATGATGAGGTGACTTCAGGTGAACCGCAAGTCGACGCAGCAACACAAGATGCAGCAGATAAAGAAAGTGCGCTAGAGACGTATTCGGTCAATCTTAATGAGCAAGCAAAAGAAGGTAAAATCGACCCTTTAATTGGCCGTGATTCTGAAGTAGAGCGTACCGTTCAAATTTTATGTCGCCGCCGAAAAAATAACCCATTATTAGTTGGTGAGGCGGGTGTCGGTAAAACAGCTATTGCAGAAGGTTTAGCGCTTAAAATCATTAATAAAGAAGTGCCTGATATTCTTCAAGACAGCGTTATTTATTCTTTAGACTTGGGTTCATTGGTTGCGGGGACAAAATACCGTGGTGATTTTGAAAAACGCTTAAAAGCAGTGATTAAAGAATTAAAAGATGAACCTAACTCCATTTTATTTATTGATGAAATTCATACCATAATTGGTGCAGGCTCTGCTTCTGGTGGCGTCATGGATGCCTCTAATTTGATAAAGCCTGTGCTAGCCTCGGGTGAGATGAAATGCATAGGTTCTACGACTTATCAGGAATATCGAGGTGTTTTTGAAAAAGACCGTGCGCTTGCGCGCCGTTTTCAAAAAATAGATGTCGTTGAGCCAACGGTTAACGAAACTTATTTAATTTTAAAAGGCTTAAAATCACGATTTGAAGAATTTCATGATGTGAAATATACCCAACAAGCGTTAAAAAATGCGGCTGAATTAGCCGATAAATTTATCAATGATCGATTCTTGCCTGATAAGGCAATCGACGTGATTGACGAAGCAGGTGCTAAACGTCGTTTACTACCTGAAAATAAACGCAAAAAGACCATTGGTGTTAATGATATAGAAAAAATAGTCGCCAGTATTGCGCGTATTCCCGAAAGTAATGTGTCTTCGTCTGATTTACAAATGCTTGAAAATTTAGGTAAAAACTTATCTCGAATGGTTTTTGGTCAAGACCCAGCTATTAAAGCATTAGACTCAGCCATTAAAATGTCACGTTCTGGTTTAGGCCGCGATGATAAACCAGTGGGTTCTTTTTTGTTTGCTGGGCCAACAGGTGTCGGTAAAACTGAGGTCTGTAAGCAGTTAGCTAAAATTATGGGCATAGAACTAATTCGTTTTGACATGTCTGAGTATATGGAGCGCCATACCGTCTCTCGTTTAATCGGTGCGCCTCCAGGTTATGTTGGTTTTGACCAAGGTGGTTTGTTAACGGAAGAAGTGATGAAGCATCCTTATTCTGTTGTGCTTTTAGATGAAATAGAAAAAGCCCATCCCGATGTCTTTAATTTGTTATTACAAGTCATGGATCATGGTTCTTTAACCGATAATAATGGACGTAAATCTGATTTTCGTAATGTTATTTTAGTCATGACAACGAATGCAGGCGCTGAAGAAACAAGTCGCTCAGTGATGGGTTTTACTCATCAAGATCATTCAAAGGATGCTGGCGAAGCGATTAAGAAGATGTTTACACCAGAGTTTAGAAATCGCTTAGATGCCACCATTTATTTTGATGCCTTAGATCAGAAGATTATTTTAAATGTGGTTGATAAATTTTTAATTGAATTAGAAGCGCAGTTAGAAGCGAAGAAGGTTCAGCTGAGTATTACTGATGAGGCAAGAGCATGGCTTGCAGAAAAAGGCTTTGACCCTAAGATGGGCGCAAGACCAATGGCAAGAGTGATTCAAGACGAAATAAAGCAAATTCTCGCAGACGAACTACTCTTTGGAAAGCTGAAAAGCGGCGGTAACGTGAAAGTAGACGTTAAAGATAATCAGTTGGTTTGTGAATCAAACCAACTGGCATTACCGGATAAAGAAAAGGAAGAGGCTTAGTTTAGAAGTAACTAAGCCTTGGCTTTTATCTATCTTTCACGGAAGGTAATACGTCCTTTACTTAAATCGTAAGGCGTTAATTCAACCGTTACTTTATCGCCCGTTAAAATGCGAATGTAATGCTTTCTCATTTTACCCGAAATATGAGCAGTAACGACATGGCCGTTTTCTAATTCCACTCGGAACATGGTGTTAGGTAGGGTATCCTTAACCGTACCTTGCATTTCAATATGATCGCCTTTAGACATTTTAGATAAGTTTATCCGTTAAAAAACCGCGCCATTATGCAGATTTTTAGATTAAGTGCAATATCCCAAAGCGTTCTTTTCTAATTACCGTATCAAACAAAAGCCATGTTAGAATCCTGTTTTTAGAAAACAGATAAAATTATAGAAAAAATTATGACTCAAATTGCTTATGTATTTCCCGGGCAAGGATCGCAATCCGTTGGCATGATGTCCAATTGGGGTGACCATTCGACATTAGTTAAATCCCTCTTTGATGAAGCGTCTGACCTCTTAGGTTTAGATTTATTATCATTGGTGCAAAATGGCCCTAGTGACGATTTAAATCAAACACAAAATACCCAGCCAGCCATGCTCGTATCTGGCGTTGCTTGCTTTAAAATATGGCAGCAAGAAACTAACTATGACGTTAACTTAATGGCTGGGCATAGCTTAGGTGAATATTCGGCTTTAGTTTGCGCTGGTAAGTTGTCATTTAAAGATGCAGTAAAATTGGTTCATAAACGTGGCCAATTAATGCAACAGGCAGTTGCTCCTGGCGAAGGCGCCATGGCTGCTATTATTGGTTTAGCTGACGATGATGTTATTAAGGCATGTGCTCAGGTGGACGAAGGCATAGTGTCAGCCGTAAATTTCAATTCGCCGGGTCAAGTTGTTATTGCTGGGCATAAAGCAAGCGTTGAAAAAGCCATGATTTTAGTCAAAGAAGCAGGCGCGAAAAGAGCCTTGCCCTTACCTGTTAGTGTGCCTTCACATTGCGCATTAATGGCGTCAGCAGCAGATGATTTATTTCAGTATATGCAAGATATTGAAGTGAAATCAACGGATATTAGTGTCATTCAAAACGAATCGGCAGATTTTTCGAATGATGAAAAAGCAATTAAAACATCATTAAGAAAGCAACTATCTCAACCGGTACGTTGGGTAGAAAGTGTGCAAAAAATGCAGCAACAGGGTATTACACACCTTATTGAAATGGGGCCAGGTAAGGTGCTAACAGGCCTCACTAAACGGATTGATAAAAGCTTAACGGCATTGCCAGTATTTGATGTTGATTCATTAAATAACGCAAAAAACAAATTAACAGAGGATTAATAAATCATGCTAACAAATCAAATTGCTTTAGTGACAGGAGCAAGCCGTGGTATTGGTCAAGCAATAGCAAAAGGCCTTGGTAAAGAAAATGCCATTGTTATTGGCACTGCAACGAGTGATGCAGGTGCTGCTAACATTACTGAATACCTAAAAGAAAGCGGCATTAAGGGTGTAGGGATGAAGCTTAATGTGGCTGATGCAGATTCTATTAAAGAATGTTTGGCTGTTATCACTAAAGATTTTGGCGCACCAGACATCCTGATTAATAATGCAGGCATAACGCGCGATAATTTATTAATGAAAATGAAAGATGATGAATGGGACGACATTATCAGTACTAATTTAACCTCTATTTTTAGAATGTCTAAAGCAGTCGTGCGCGGCATGATGAAAAAACGTAATGGCCGTATTATTAGTATTTCATCAGTAGTTGGCGCTACAGGTAATGCGGGTCAAACAAACTACGCAGCGGCGAAAGCAGGCTTAGTTGGTTTTAGTAAATCATTAGCGCGTGAAATAGGCTCAAGAAATATTACCGTTAATACAGTTGCGCCAGGTTTTATAGATACTGATATGACGCGTGAATTAGCAGAAGAGCAAAAGGCTGCTTTAGTGAGCCAAATTCCATTAAAGCGATTAGGCCAAGCGGATGAAATAGCCGCAGCTGTCGTTTTCTTAGCATCGCCCAATGCATCCTATATTACTGGCGAGACCATTCATGTGAATGGTGGCATGCACATGGCCTAAATTGTGCTTCGTCTTTTTCCTCGTAGCGTCGTTGCAAAAAGATTTTAAAATACTCATTTACTGGGCGTAAACTCCGTTTTTAAAATCTTTCGCGCCTAGCTACAAGAAAAAATACTTCGCACAATAGTGTTGGTGCTTTGTTAGTAACTTTTCATCCCCTTGATTTAGTAAAACGTGGTCTGTCCCCGATT
>CAYZQE010000009.1:5401-7723 GCA_964480635.1 uncultured Gammaproteobacteria bacterium
CCGATTCTCACTACCGATTGCTACCGATTGCTAGTAGTACGATTGCTACCGTCGCCCCCGATTGCTACCCGAAAAAAACAATAGCGGCTAGCGATAGAAAGAATATTTTGCTGAAATATCAAAATTTTTGAGAGCACTGTAATTTTAAACAGCTATCTTCATTGATGGATTAATCAATACTAGCAAGATGTCTCGTTTTTTAATACAATAGCGCCACTTTTGAATCTTAGGCTTTATTTTGAATTCAAAATACCATTTTTTAAATAATTGAGGACTACCCAATAATGAGCTCTGTAGAAGATCGAGTTAAGAAAATTGTTGCCGAACAACTAGGTGTTAAAGATGAAGAAGTAACGAATGTTGCTTCTTTTGTAGATGATTTAGGTGCTGATTCACTGGATACAGTTGAATTAGTCATGGCTTTAGAAGAGGAATTTGAAACTGAAATTCCTGATGAAGAAGCAGAAAAAATCACTACAGTTCAATTAGCAATCGATTACGTTACTAATAACGTATAGTCGAACACTAGAGAACACCAAATGCCGCTAGATTATCTTGTGATATCTAGCGGCTTTTTTTATTTAGAGTTTTAAAAATTATTAGAGGTCACGAATTGTGTCAAAACGTCGTATTGTAGTTACTGGTTTAGGAATGGTTTGTCCTGTTGGAAACACTGTTGAAGAATCATGGAAAAACATCGTTGCAGGTAAAAGCGGCATTGGCGTTTTAGATACATTTGATACAGAAGGTTTTCCAATTCGTATAAACGGTGCTGTAAAAGACTTTGATGCGACCTTATATTTACCCAAAAAAGACCTTAAAAAAATGGATTTATTTATCCATTATGGCTTAGCGGCTGGCCTTCAAGCTTTAGATGATTCGGGCATAGAAGTGACCGAAGAAAATGCACCCCGTATTGGTGTTGCTATAGGGTCAGGCATTGGCGGCTTACCTTATATTGAAAAGAACCGTGACCTTTTTGTTAAAGGCGGCGCACGTAAAATATCGCCATTCTTTGTTCCCGGCTCCATCGTGAACATGGTGTCAGGTAACTTATCTATTATGCGTGGCTTACAAGGCCCTAATATCTCTATTGTGAGTGCTTGTACGACTGGTACACACAATATTGGTGATGCAGCACGTATGATCGCTTATGGTGATGCCGATGTAATGGTTGCGGGTGGTGCAGAAATGTCGAGTTGCCCACTTGGCATAGGTGGTTTTGCTGCTGCTCGTGCTTTATCAAAACGTAATGATGACCCACAAGCGGCCAGTCGCCCATGGGATATTGATCGTGATGGCTTTGTCTTAGGCGATGGTGCGGGTGTTGTTGTACTAGAAGAGTATGAACACGCAAAAGCTCGGGGTGCTAAAATTTATTGTGAACTAGCTGGTTATGGTATGAGTGGTGATGCCTATCACATGACGTCACCATCGATTGGTGGCGAAGGTGCTGCACGTTGTATGCAAAATGCAATGAACGATGCAGGCATTAATAAAGAAGATGTTGATTACATTAATGCTCATGGCACATCGACGCCAGCAGGCGATGTTGCCGAAATTAACGGCATTAAGCGCGCAATGGGCGACCATGCTCATCAGTTAATTGTGAGTTCAACAAAATCTATGATTGGTCATTTGTTAGGGGCTGCGGGTGGCGTTGAGTCTATCTTTGCTATTTTAGCGTTAAGAGACCAAGTTGTTCCTCCGACTATTAATCTGGATAATCAAGACCCAGACTGTGATTTGGATTTATGTGCTAATGTTGCCCGTGAAACAAAATTAGAGGTCACTATGTCGAATAACTTTGGCTTTGGTGGTACCAACGGAACGCTTATCTACAAAAAGATATAGTTTATCGTCATACCTGTGTTGTAACACCGGTATGACGTCCTTTACTTAAATTCTATTATATTATGGTTGCTATTAAACAGCTCAATCATATTCCGGACTTATTGGCTTTACATCAACATAAGCCTGAAACCTATCCTTATATATTGTCTTCAGCAAACTGTGGTGGCGATCATGGTCGATATAGCATTTTATTCGCTTTCCCCCAAAAAAAAATCAGTTGCACAGCGTCTAATACGCATGAGTTTCTATCACTGATAGAGGGCATAAAGCCTAATAATAATGAAACCCCTTTGCCTTTTGTAGGGGGGTGGTTTTTTTATTTTGCATATGAATATGCAAAATGTATCGAGCCACATATAAAGTTTTATGACAGTGACTTACCGCTAGCCTTTGCCCATCGAATACCCGCAGGTATCGTTATTGATCATAAAGTAGAGTGCGCTTACACATTTTGTGAAAATGAGTATA
>CAYZQE010000009.1:7823-42957 GCA_964480635.1 uncultured Gammaproteobacteria bacterium
ATCGTTATTGATCATAAAGTAGAGTGCGCTTACACATTTTGTGAAAATGAGTATAGCCATTTGAATGCTGAATTAATAAATGATAGTCATTTAAACTATACGTTCGACCAAAAGGCTAGTGCTTATGAAGAAGCAGTTGAAGAAGCCGATGATGTTTATATTAATGCCATAAAACGCACCAAAGAATTTATCAAAGAGGGTGATATTTTTCAGGCAAATTTATCTCGTTTATGGCAAATAAATCTAAAAAAACCAGTGACGGCGGCTCAGTCTTTTTACCAGTTAATGCAACATAATCCATCGCCTTTTTCAGCATTGGTTAAGATTAACGAGTCAACTACCTTAATTAGTTCGTCTCCAGAACGATTGGTAAAAATTAAAGATGGCAAAGCCGAAACACGGCCAATAGCGGGCACACATCCTCGTAGTGAGAATAGAGACAAAGATAAGCTATTGTCTGAAAAACTACTAAAACACCCTAAAGAGCAAGCTGAGCACATTATGCTGATTGATTTAGAGCGTAATGACCTCGGTCGTTTTTGTGTGCCGGGTAGCATTAAAGTGAATGAATTTATGGTATTAGAAAGTTATCGCCATGTTCATCATATTGTTTCAAATATTGTTGGTGAGATCGCTTCAAATACTAGTTTGAAGGATATTATTCATGCTGTATTTCCTGGCGGTACCATCACGGGATGCCCTAAAGTGAGATGCATGGAAATTATAAATGAATTAGAGCAAAGTGAACGTGCTTGTTATACCGGTTCTGTGGGCTATATTAATCATAATGGGCAAGGTGACTTTAATATTCTGATACGGACTTTACTGCATACATCCGATAAAATTATCTTTAGAGCAGGTGGCGGTATAGTCGCTGATTCAGATCCACAAAATGAACTAGAAGAAACTCGCCATAAAGCTAAAGGTATGATTCGTGCCTTTAGTTGATTCGCTTGTTAATGGTTATAGACAAAGCCATGTGGACATAGAAGACAGAGCTTTGCACTATGCCGATGGGTTATTTGAAACCATGCTATTTAAAAATAAAAAAATAGCTTTATGGCAGCAGCATTTTGCAAGATTAAAAGCAGGTTGTCAGCGTTTAAACCTAGATGCACCAAACGAAAGCCGCTTACTACAAGATATTAAGAATTTAACAGAGCCGCATAAAAATGCTCATTTAATAATAAAGTTAATCATCAGTCGAGGCGTAGCGGGTAGAGGCTTAACGGTAAATGTTAAGACACCAGTGAGTTGTTTTTTGCTAGCCTATGAATTTGATCCAGCACGCTTAAATATTCAGTCTCATAAGCGTTTAAAAATGTGTATCACTAAACTGTTAATGAATGATTTATTAGGTGGCGTAAAACATTTAAATCGATTAATTTATGTACTAGCAGCGAATGAACTATCAGAAAACCATGCAGAAGGCGTTATGCAAAATGATAACAATGAAATTATTGAATGTATCAATCATAATATCTTTTTTGTAGTGAAAAATGTGTTGATAACCGCCCCAATAACAAACTGTGGTGTTGCGGGTATTAAACGTCAACAGGTGATTGATTTGGCGGCTAGGCTGAATATATCGGTGGATATTAAAACTATAAAAACAGGTGACTTGAAAGAAATGGACGAATGTTTTATTACTAATGCCGTGGTCGGGGTACAATCCGTACACGCTATTGATGATGTTATTTTTAAGCAAAACACCCTAACGACGCAACTTCAAAAAAACTTAAACTCTTTATGAATAAATTTATCAAAAAACTGGTGTTTTTTATCACCTTAATCGTCTTTATATTTGTTGCAGCACTGATGTATCAATTTATACAATTTCGTGATCAAGTTTTAACCATAGATAATGACATGATTGTTTTCGAAATAGCAGCTGGCAGTCATATTCGTAGCGTAGCAAAAGATTTAAACCAGCAAAATATTATTGCCGATGAATGGTTGTTTATTATTTTAGCGAAGATAGAAGGTGTAGAAACTAAAATTAAAGCAGGTGAATACGAAATAAAGCAAGGAACGACAGCACAACAATTATTGAATATTTTTGTCAAAGGGCAATCTATTCAATATACACAAAGTATTATTGAAGGTAGGACATTTGCAGAGTTACGTTTAGATATAGCAAAAAATGATAAGTTGAAACATACCTTAGAAGGCAAGTCTGCAAAAGATATAATGGTGGAATTAGGCTTGCCTAATGTGCATATTGAAGGTCAATTTTTACCTGATACCTACGCTTTTCTAAAAGGCTCTACAGATTTAGAGTTTTTGAAAAGGGCGCAATTAGCGATGCAAAAAGCTTTAGCTAATGAGTGGGAAAAGCGAGAAAAAGGCTTGCCATTCAAGACACCTTACGAAGCTTTGATCATGGCCTCTATTATCGAAAAAGAGACCGGCGTGGCTTTTGAACGTCCAATAATTGCAGCAGCTTTTATTACGCGTTTAAGAAAAAATATGAAGTTGCAAACTGACCCCACTATTATTTACGGTATGGGTGACCGTTTTGATGGGGACATCCGCTATAAAGACTTAAGAGAAGACACCCCATACAATACCTATGTGCATAAAGGTTTAACGCCCACACCCATTGCTATGCCCGGTTTATTATCAATACAGGCTGCGCTGAATCCCGCCGACAGCGATGCGATTTATTTTGTCTCTAAAGGTGATGGTACTCATTATTTTTCTAAAACCTTAAAAGAGCATAATGCTGCGGTTAGAAAGTATCAATTAAAAGGCCGTGCACCAAAACGAAAAGCGACGTCAGGGCAATAGTATGAAGGGACGGTTTATTACTTTAGAAGGTGGAGAAGGCTGCGGTAAAACAACTAATTTAGCGTTTATTGTTGATTACCTACAGCAGCGCGGCATTGATGTTATTCAGACTCGTGAGCCAGGAGGCACCGAAATATCTGAAAAGATCCGCGAGCTTTTATTGGATAAAAATAATACAGAGCTGCATGCAGATACAGAGCTTTTATTAATGTTTGCCGCGAGATCACAGCATTTACATCAAAAAATAATGCCCGCAATAGCTGAAGGACAATGGGTGTTAAGTGATCGGTTTACTGATTCTACCTTTGCCTACCAAGGTTCAGGTCGCGGCATTGCGTATTCGAAAATCGAACAATTAGAAGACTGGGTACAAGATGGCTTTACGCCTGATAAAACGTTTATATTAGATTTACCTATTGAAATTGGCATGGCTCGCGCTGCTAAAAGAGCAGAACTTGATCGCTTTGAGCGTGAAGAAATGACTTTCTTTGATAATGTAAGAAAAGGTTTTTTACAAAGGGCAGCGCTAAAACCAAATATCTATAGTGTGATAGATGCTTCAGTTGATTTAGCATCTGTTCAGCGGCAAATAGCGAAAGAATTGAATGCATTTTTATGAGTGAAGACATTAATTATCGACAAGCGTCTTATTACGCTTGGCAAGAAGGTTTACTAAAGCAATTAAATGAGCAAAGAGTCAATACACGCTTGCCTCATGGCCTCATATTACATACCGATCAAAGCTCAGATTTAAGCTCGTTTTTATGGCAATTATCAACTGATCTTTTGTGTGAAGATAAGAATACAGAATTTCACTGCGGGCAATGCCAGTCTTGCCAATTAATGGCTGCTAATAGTTTCCCTGATTTATTCTGGGTGACTAAGCTTTATGATGAAAAGAAAAAGAAGTTAAAGCGTGACATAAATGTTGAACAAATAAGAGAATTGATTCATCAGTTATCATTAACGAACCAATATAATACTTTAAAGATAGCCATTATTTATCCCGCAGAAGCGTTGAATAATAATGCCGCTAATTCTTTATTAAAAACCTTAGAAGAACCAGAATCAGACACCCTGATAATATTAGCAACACATAAACTTGGACGATTGCCTATTACAATTAGAAGCCGTTGCCAGCAATATAAAATACCCCAAGCGAATAAGACACAAAGCATGCAGTGGTGTGCAGCAAAAGATATTGGTGAAGACACGGTGAATGCGATGATGGTACAGGGCATCATTGACCCAATCACTATTTGCGAATTGGCAAACGAAGACTATTTAGAATTACAGCAGCAGTGTGAATTGAAGATGCTGTCATTTATTGCTAAAAACTCTGAGTTAGATTTAAGCAATGTGTCTTCAGATTTAGTGGCATTACCGCTTCATATCATGCGTTTAGTTATTAATGGTTTTATCGAAAAATTAATCCAGTTTCATGTTGATTCGTTTAGTCATGCCGATTTCTTTAAAGCATTTAAGTCATCTAATAAACGCTATGCTCAAAAACTTTTTAAAATTAAAAATAGCGTACAGCAGCAGCTATTGTTTGAAGAAAATAATTTGAATGTGCAACTTCAAATAAATGATGTGCTACTATCTTTAAAGGCAGTATTTAAAAATTAAAATAACGTTCATTTAGGAAACTATCATGGCATCTGGACAAGGCATATTAAACCTTAATATTAAAGATAAACCAGCGCTTTATGCTGCGTATATGCCGTTTGTAAAAAATGGAGGCCTTTTTATACCAACGCCTAAAAAATTCAAATTAGGTGATGAAGTCTTCATGTTACTAACCGTTATGGATGATAAAGAGCGTATGCCTATCGCGGGTAAAATAATTTGGATAACCCCACAAGGCGCACAAGGAAACAAAGCTCAAGGCATTGGTGTGCAATTTAGTGAACAAGACAATGGTGCCACTCGAAACAAAATAGAAGGCTTTTTAGCCGGAGCACTACAAGCCGAAAAATCAACACACACTATGTGAGACTTTTGCACGAAACAGAAACTTATAAAAACAACTAAAATCTACCTACGTTTTTCGCTTCAATCAGGAAGGTTTTAGCCTATTTTTCTTACGCTTCCGTCTCGTGCAAAGGTCTCATGTAATTTTTGTGTTCAAACACGCTATAATCCAAGCTTTTATTTTATAGGCTAACTCAAATATGTTCTTCGATTCTCATTGCCATATAGATCGTATTAATCTTGAATCTTTTGGCGGATCTTTTGACCTTTTAATGCAAAAAGTCAGCGCTCAAAAAGTATCACAAATGGTCTGCATTAGCGTTGAATTAAAAGATTTTGAGGCAATGCAAACACTCATCAAGCCTTATCCAAATATCTATTGCTCTGTGGGCGTACACCCTGATTATGAAGACACTCAAGAACCCGATGTCGCAACCTTAGTTGAGTTGTCAAAAGCTAATAATGTAGTAGCCATTGGGGAAACGGGTTTAGATTACATTCAAGATAATGATTACGAGTGGCAAAGGAATCGCTTTCGCGTTCATATAGAAGCCGCTAAGCAAACAGAACTTCCTTTAATTGTGCATACGCGTCAGGCTCAAGACGATACGATTCATATTCTTAAACAAGAAAATGCGGCAAATGTTGGCGGTGTTTTACATTGTTTTACAGAAGATTGGGCAATGGCGAAACAAGCGATAGATCTTGATTTTTATATTTCAATTTCAGGTATCGTGACATTTAAGCAAGCCAAAAATGTACACGAAATGGCCAAGCAGATTCCGGATGATCGATTATTGATTGAAACAGATTCACCATGGTTAGCGCCAGCGCCACATAGAGGAAAAGAAAATTTCCCCGGTTATGTCCCTTTAGTTGCTCAGCATTTAGCAGAACTACGAGGGACTACAGTGGAGCATATAGCCGAAATTACTGCTTATAATGCAAAAAAACTATTTAAGCTTTAAGCTAACAAAGCATCCTTAACTTCTTGAACGCCACCAGACATTTCAATATCCTCAATGCCATCGGCCATACCTAGACGAAGCATAGCGTCAGACTCAGAAAAATCTACCGAACCTAAATGATGATCTGTTCCAGCGACTGTTTGAATCAGTGCTGTTTGAACAACATCAGCATAATCAGCTTGGCCATTTGTGGGTTCGTGTTTCAAATTTAAGCACTGTGAAGGCACTTCTGCTAGTGCAGGTAAAAAGTCCCATGATTTTAAAATAGCGACACCGACATGCGGATGAATGTCATTAATAAGTGCATCTAAAGCAGCAACGTCATTTAATAATACGGGATCAGTTTCAGCC
Organism: uncultured Gammaproteobacteria bacterium; assembly: GCA_964480635.1. Lineage (GTDB taxonomy): Bacteria > Pseudomonadota > Gammaproteobacteria > CAYZQE01. The sequence goes on from CAYZQE010000009.1 coordinate 13,907, forward strand.
AATACTAAAATCGGTGAAATGCCTATAGAGTGTGTTAAGCCTGCCAATAATGCACTGTCTGAATCAAGGCCAGGTGTCATTTTTGCTAATACAGCACTAAATGCAGCCACATCCGTACTTAACTTCCAAGTGTTGCGTAAATATTTATCGACCACAGGGTTAGTTGCTTGAAATAGTTGTTTCATCACTAAGCTAGTGGTGATGTTTCTAACCGTATTTAAACCCATACGCATCACGGCTGCATGTACATGTTCTGCGGGGTTAGCACTGCGATAAAGAGCCGAATTACCCACTTGGATTATTCGAGCCGATAGTGCAGGATCAGTCTCAATAATTTTAGACACATCCATTAACGTTGAGTTTTCATCTTCAACTGTATCCCTTACTCTAAGGGCAACCTCTGGCAAGGTTGGGATAGGCAAACGATCATTCGCTAGATCATCTAAAATAGATTCTTTGGTTATATTCATCTTAGTCCTAAAGATTGATTAAAAGATTGTAGATGAGTATAGGTGTTGATTTAAAAAGCGCGACTATTCTTCAAAAGAATAAGGCAATTTTTTTATTATAAGTTTAGCGTCAGGGTCATTCACCAGTTTTAAAGAATTTGCTTCGGTTTTTTTAATGTTGCCAACAAATAAAAAGTGATAATGGCTATCAATGGCTTGTGCTGATAATACAATTTTTCCAGAACCATCAGCCTTGTCCGATGAAATGTCACATAACTCTTCAACAGGTAAAGGCTGTTTGGTAGATTCGACACTGGCTAAGTACATACGTCTTTTGGCCTTACCTAAGTATTTTGTTCTAGCGACAATTTCTTGCCCTGGGAAACAGCCTTTTTTAAAGCTAACACCATCTAATAAGTGTAAATTAGACATCTGTAGCACAAATGCTTCTGTCGTTTCTGGTGTTAGCGAAGGGATGCCTTCGTTGATTTCAGCAAGTTGCCAAGCATTAATAGAGCATACTGAAAGGGTTTCTTTTAGTTTCAGCCAAATATTTTGTGCTGCCGAGCGTTCGCTAAGCACTAATACTCTATTTGGATTATTGGGGTTTAAACGTATATAAATCAGTCCATCGTTTCGTGTAATTTGGGCGTCAGAGTGTAGATTGGCTAATTCAATTGATTGATAACCCATTTTAGCCCAGTTTTCAGACACATCTTGTAACGTCACCTTAGCCATAATGACAAACATTTGCAGGCGCTGTAATAAAAATTCAATTTGTGCTTTGGGCGCAATAATTAAATATCCATCATTTTGTTTCAAAACGTAAAAAATAGAATACATGCGGCCCTTATGGCTTGAATACGAATTTAATTGGCAGGTATCGTCATCAATTTTAGCAATATCATTACTGAATTGATTTTGTAAAAAAGAGAGAGCATCTTCGCCATTAACTTGAATCAGACCTAAGTGTTCAGTAGCGCATAAGAAATCGGAGCTTTTAGTGAAATTAGGCGCATTTGTTAGCTCATTATTTAAAAAATCTAACCATTCTGTTTGCATGTTATATCTCAAATTTAAATTTAGTAGGAATTAAGTAAGGCGCTTATATCGTTATTCAATATAAAACGTTTGCACATTAATAAAAAAAGGCTTTAATACTCATATCATTATAAATTAATTTGTTACTCACCTAACCATAAAAATCTGAGGAAATATGTTCACTCGAGATGGTCGGCCAATCTATCTAAATTTGGTCAAAATTCGGTTACCAATTCCAGGCATTATTTCAATAATGCACCGTGTTTTTGGTCTGCTTTTATCCTTGTCTATACCTTTTTTCACATTATTATTCGGTTTAAGTTTACAAAGTGAAGCGGGTTTTAATCAAGCGGTCGCAATTTTAAATTCATTTTGGTTGCAGCCTGTTTTTGCACTATTTATTTGGGCTTTCGTGCACCATTTTTTTGCAGGCATACGCTATCTGTTTTTAGACATTGAAGTCGGTGTTGAAAAACAACAATCAATAACGACATCATGGGTTGTTTTAGGGGCGGCTATTGTAGTGAGTCTTATCATTTTTGCAGGTATCTGGTTATGAGTGCGGGTTTTTCGGGTATGAACGCATGGATCATCCAGCGTCTAAGCGGTATTTATGTTGGTTTCTTTTCGCTTATTTTATTAGGTATTTTTAGTACCACACCGCCTCAAAGTTATACTGAGTGGGTTGCGATCTTTGTCTCCCCTCTATTACAAATAGGTTTCAGCCTTTTTGTCATTGCCTTGTTGTTTCATGCTTGGATTGGTTTAAGAGACATTATTTTGGATTACATTCATCCGATTAGTATAAAAGTGGTTATTTTTTCAATGGTTTTAATAAGTTTGTTTGGTTCTGGTTTATGGGCGCTGAGAGCGCTTTACTTAGTGGATTTAGCTTTGGTTGAATTATCATGAGTATCGAAAGAAGACGTTTTGACGCATTGATTATTGGTGCGGGTGGTGGAGGTCTTAGAGCTGCGTTAGAGTTGTCTCGTGCTGACGTCAATGTTGCCGTAGTGTCTAAAGTGTTTCCAACGCGCTCACATACGGTAGCAGCTCAAGGTGGTGTCAATGCTGCACTTGCAAATGTGTTACCCGATAATTGGCATTGGCATATGTTTGATACTGTTAAAGGCAGTGATTACTTAGGTGATCAAGATGCGATTGAATATATGTGCCGAGCTGCACCAAAATTAGTGTATGAACTTGAGCACAGCGGCGTACCTTTTTCACGCTTAGATAATGGTAAAATTTATCAACGAGCCTTTGGTGGTCAAAGCCAAAATTTTGGTGAAAAACAAGCCGCACGAACCTGTGCAGCAGCAGATAGAACAGGGCATGCTATTTTACATGCGCTATATCAGCAAAATATACGTGCTAAAACTCATTTCTTCGATGAATATTTTGCGACAGATTTAATCAAAGATACTGATGGCAATGTGCTTGGCACAATCGCAGTCAGTATCCAAACCGGTGAGCCTGTACTGATTGAGTCAAAAACAACCTTACTGGCTACAGGTGGCGCAGGACAAATTTATCGTACCAATACCAATGCGCTTATCAATACGGGTGATGGTCTTGGCATGGCATTGCGTGCAGGTATACCGTTACAAGATATGGAATTTGTGCAATTTCATCCAACGGGCATTGCTGGTTTAGGCATGTTAATTACAGAAGGCACACGGGGCGAGGGTGGCTATTTAGTCAATTCTGATGGCGAACGTTTTATGGAGCGTTATGCACCCAATGCAAAAGACTTAGCGAGTAGAGATGTCGTGAGTCGAGCCATTTACACCGAAGTCAAAGAAGGCCGCGGAGTGGGTGAAAATAAAGACCATGTATTACTTAAGCTAGATCACTTGGGCGAAGAGACCATTCAAAAACGTTTGCCTGGTATTCGCCAATCTTGCATTACGTTTATGAATATAGACCCTGTCACTCAGCCTATACCTGTGTTTCCGACAGCGCACTATTTTATGGGTGGTATTCCAACAAACCGTAAAGGGCAAGTTGTTGTGCCAATTAAAGATACACCCGAAGAACCTATACCCGGGTTGTACGCAGCAGGTGAGTGTGCCTGTGTATCTGTGCATGGTGCTAATCGTTTAGGTGGCAATTCACTATTAGATATTTTGGTGTTTGGTCGAGCAGCGGCTATTGATATGATCAAGTACATTAAAGCAACGCGATACCATAAGCCTTTAGATGAAGACTCTGTCGATGCAGCTTTAGAGCGGTTACAACGTTGGGATCAAGCACGCCCCGGCTCCATGCCTCATGGCGATATACCGTCCGTCCCTGGACATAAAGGTGAGGGTGAATCTGTCGCTGGATTAAAAGCTGATTTGCAAAAGGCTATGGAAGACTATTGCGGTGTTTACCGTACTCAAGAACTAATGGATGAAGGCGTTATTGAAATAAAAAAGATTAAAGAGCGTTATAAAAACGTGTTTATTAATGATTTTTCACGTGTCTTTAACACCGCACGAATAGAAGCCTTGGAATTAGAAAACTTAATTGATGTTGCGCTTTCAGTCGTCGTTTCAGCTGCGGCAAGACAAGAAAGTAGAGGCGCGCATTCTCGTGTCGATAAACCGACGCGAGATGATTTGCAGTGGATGAAGCATAGTGTTTATCATCCTGATGATGGCCATATGGATTATAAACCAGTACGCACAAAACCAATGACCGTTGACACATTTCCACCTAAAGAGCGGGTGTACTAGATCATGATATTCAATATATATAGATATAATCCAGAAACAGATAAAAAGCCCTATTATCAAGACTATGAACTCAAAGACCTTGACCCCGGCACAATGCTTTTAGATGCTTTGTTATTGCTTAAAGAGCAAGACTCTTCATTGTCTTTTCGCCGCTCGTGCCGCGAAGGGGTATGCGGCTCTGACGGTATGAATATTAATGGCGTTAACCGTTTAGCATGCGTCACTAAAGTCGTTGATTTAGGGAATCGAATAGAGCTTAGGCCCTTACCTGGCTTACCAGTGATCCGTGATTTGATTATTGATATGGAGCAGTTTTACAAACAATATAGAGCGGTTAAGCCTTTTTTAATTGGTATAGAGCCAGAACCAGAAGTAGAAAGATTACAAAGCCCAGAAGACAGAGATAAGCTCGATGGCTTATATGAATGTATTTTATGCGGCTGTTGTTCTACTGCATGCCCCTCGTTTTGGTGGAACCCAGATAAATTTTTAGGCCCAGCTGCACTATTGCAAGCATCACGCTTTATTGAAGATAGCCGTGACGCGGCAACAGAAGAACGATTAGAGCAATTAGATGACGCCTATAAGTTGTATCGTTGTCATAGCATAATGAATTGCGTTCAAGTGTGTCCTAAAGACTTAAACCCAACCAAAGCGATAGGACGTATTAAAGAGCGTATGGTTAAGGCCAAGCTATAAAGATGCCAAACGAAACTGCCATTCATGTGCCAGAAGTATCCGCATCAGAACTAAAATGGCGCTGCCGCAGAGGCATGTTAGAATTAGATTTGTTCTTATCTCGTTTTGTTGCAAATGAGCAAGGTTTAAAACAATTGCAAGATGATGAGCGAGCTCGGTTTTATCAGTTATTAGATTATCCTGATCAAGAGCTGTTTGAAATTCTCATTGGCAAAACTTTTGCTATCGATCACGAGATTAACCATATTGCAAAAAAAATCCAACAATGTTCAGCACTTTAAAATAAAACCGAGTAAAGCTTTAAAATATTTTAAAGTTTTACTCAATCTAACGGCCTTTGCATTAATTGTATTTTGTTCAATAGAATGGGCATTTAAAGTCTTATTGGTTTTATTATTGGCACTAGAGTTTCAGCGCCAACAAATAATAACTAAAAATGAAAACCACGTAACTGCGATAGAAATTAGAGACAATAAATTGTTTTTAATGCGCCATCACGATGATCAGTTTCAATCAATTGATAGCGTTAATATAAAACAAAATCGCATCTTTGCTGAGTTAGAGCTACACTTAAAAGATGAAGTTAGGTCAGAGTTTATCTGCCGAGACAGCTTCGCATCTCAATATCAATTTTGTTCACTCATGCAACATTTACGGTTTATTCATTAATTAATCTATGCTTATAAAATCAAGGCTCACTCAATTTAAAGATAACAAAGCTCAATATATTGCCTTAATGGATTTGTATGAGCAAAACTACATTCGTTTAAGGTGTTTAATACCCAGTATGGAGATAGCCGACGTGATGGTTTCACAAGTGAAAGGTTATTCTGATTTACACTTATCCATTAAAGAGCGATTTAAATATACGACGATTTTAAATTTAACCTATCAGTTTAAACAAAAAGAAAAGCCAGCTTTATTATTGCCCGATCTAAATATAAGGATCTATCACGATGCAAAAACAGCCGAAGTGCAAAATAGACAAAGTAGAGTGCATCAAATATTAAGTGATAAAGGCAGTATTGCCCATCAATATCAATTAAATCGATTTTTGTATAAATGGTTAGGTTATTGCTTATACCAAGGGCATAAATTCTATACAAAATAGAAATTGAGGGTATTCAAATTATTTTGTTATAGGCATAAAAAAACCCGCCTAAACGGGTTTTTAACAGATGTTAGCTTTTAGACTTAAGTCCAATCACCAAAGTTACCTGTTTCTTTTTCTGTGCCATCTTCAAAGCCAGCAGAATAAGCATCATTTAAGTTTTGCTCTTCACGCTCTGGGTGCCCAAGGTAAGCACCTTGCCATCCGATAATGTACTCTTGTTGTACGTTCATGTCTTCCATTTTAGTCGTCGCATCACGATATGCTTGATCCATAGTAGTTACCTCTAAAGTCAGTCAATTAAATGTTAATTAAAAAATTATCCCACTATTATAGCAATATTAGGGATGGTTGTTAAATTTTTCTAATGCTTTTCCTGAGTCTATTGCATTTTTAAGTTGTTCTGCCGCTTCAGTCATGCTGATTTTAGCTATTTGGCTTAAAATAATTGAGCCGCAATAAACCATGCTATCTCTAGCGGCACCCGCTTCACCATTTAACGCGGCAATGCCTTGCATCGCAGCTTCGTTAGCTAAGGTAATAATATCATCTGGGTTTTTGTTCTTTTCAATCTCTTTTAAAGATTCAGGTAATGGGTTATTACGAAAGCCTTGTTCAATGCCTAAATCCATAGGCGATACTTCAGTCATTGTTTCTTCGCCCATTTCGGTATAAGAAAAATAACGCCCAGGCTGTTTTAATGAGGGTACAACACCACCTTCGACACCGCGAATAAGTACCATGCTATCAAACTTAGCTTGGCGGGCTAAACTCGCATAAATGGGTGGATAGGCTTTATGGACAAAACCAGAGACAAAATGAGTTTTACCTTTTGCTCGAAATGGTTGGGCTAATACCTCTACCGTTGTGAGTACTTGGCGTTTAATAATACGCTTCCGTAAAGGCTGCATATCGTGTAAAAGGGGGTTGTAAACCGATTGGTCAACATAAGACCAAGCACAATCTGATTCTAATGTTGCTTTCACATCATCTAAGCTCAATAAAGGGTTTTTACCAGCCGCTTGTAAAATATTGTGGTGAGTGACACCATGCTTTGGGCCTAGTATTTTAATGCCATGAGTGATGGTGTTCCAGCCACAAGCGGCTAAAACTGCGGGCAAAAATGGTGAAGCAGGTACGCCTCTAATATAGCCATCATAGGGGTCGGATAAATCAATGAGATGATCGGTATTAACTTCAAGTCGTGGAGAGACATCTAATAAAGCTTGTAAAATGCCTCTGTTTTCATCATCGGTTTCGCGTTTCATGCGAATAGCAATAAAGAAGATACTGGTCTGAACCTCATCGGCATCACCCGATAAAATATATTTCATCGTGGCGTGAGCTTCATCAAAGTCTAAGTCTTTACTGTAATCAGGGCCAGTAGCGACTTTTTGAATGGCAAGATGTAAAGCGGTTGGTGTCTCAGTACTCATATTTGAGGTCGTTAATTAAATGATTCGCGATTTTAAAGTGGACTTGATTAAATGAAAATACCCCAATAGAGGTGAACCGTGTGATTCATTGGTATTAGATCGGTCGATAAATGCTCGTGCATTATCGACATTCACCACATCCACCACATCCGTGTGGCTTCTCTTAGGGGGTATTAACAAAAAGCCTAGAAAATACTATTCTATGGGTAATTAAATTTAGAGAAAAGTTATGACTGATGATGACCAAATGAATTATGCCAGTGGTATGGGGGCATTCGAATCTAAAGAATTTTCACGCGCTATGCAGTTTTTATTACCATTTGCTGCAAAAGGTGACGCAGATGCACAACATCGTGCGGCTATTATGTATCAAAATGGTCTAGGTATGGTACGTAACGAAACTGAAGCTTATAAATGGATGAAGTTAGCCGCTGACCAAGATCATGCGGTCGCTCAACATGGCATGGGCTTTATGTATATGGAGGGCGACTGTGCCGATAAAGATGGTGCGCTTGCAGTTGAATGGTTTACAAAAGCCGCTGAGCAAGGTTTGGTCGGGTCTCAAACGACATTAGCGATGATGTATGATGACGGTGTCTTGATAGACAAAAATCCTGAACTTGCTAAAGAGTGGTACAAAAAAGCCGGCTTCTAATTTTAACTATTCATATCACCTTTGAAATCAGCCAACTATTCGTTAAAAAATAATTGCTTACACATGTAAGCGCATAATTTTTGACCTCGATTTGACTAATTTCAAAGGCAATCTAAATAGCTAAAATGCAATAATTTTATTAAACCTATTATAGAGCACATAAATGCGCCCAGCTTATTTAACCCAAGTATTAAACGAAGAAGTTATCGCTGCCGATAACGGTCACCACACACCTGTCATGATTTGGGGTGCGCCGGGTGTTGGTAAATCACAACTTATTGTACAGTTAGGTCAAACTCATAATATCCCAGTCATAGATATTCGCTTATCTCAAATGGAACCGAGTGATTTACGTGGAATTCCCTTTAAAAATGGCGAGTCTGTTGAATGGGCTATCCCATCCATGCTACCGAATGCACAAAAGCATGGCAATAAAGGTATTTTGTTTTTAGATGAAATAACCTCCGCTACGCCGAGTGTGTCAGCAGCGGCTTATCAGTTGATTCTTGATCGTAAGCTTGGCGAATATGAAATCCCTGATGGCTGGGCTATATTTGCCGCAGGTAATCGTGCCGGTGATCGCGGTGTTACCTATACCATGCCTGCGCCGCTAGCAAATCGGTTTTCACACTTTGAATTGGATTTAAACTTAGATGATTGGGTGTCTTGGGCTTATAAAAACAACATTGATGAACGTGTGATAGGTTTTTTACGTTTTCGTCCAGAATTATTATTTGATTTCGATCCTGCTCATAACCCTATTGCTTTCCCGTCACCGCGTTCTTGGGAGTTTGCGCACAGGGCATTAAAAAAATTCGAAAACCACCCAAACTTGATGTTAGGTTCATTGCAAGCTTGTGTAGGGCAAGCGCCCGGCATAGAGCTTAATGCTTTTGTTGAAAGCTTAGATCAAATGCCTGATTTAGACCTTATCATTAAAGGCGAAGACGTTAAAACACCTGAAGAAATTGACCTGCAATATGCAGTTGCTGCCGCTTTAGTGGGTCGTGCGATACGTGCGCAAGGTTCAGATAATCAGGTCGAAGTGTATGGTCATATTTTAAATTATGCTGCGCTGTTACCACTGCGTGAAATGGGTGTTATGTTAGTGTCTGATATGCACAGAGCTATCGGCAATGATTTATTCGAAGTCGAAGAATTTGCCGATTGGGCGGAAGCCATCGGCGACTTGATGCTGTATTAGGCTTTAATGTTAGCATGAACATAGAACTCCACGATCAACAAGGCTTCGATAAAGAAAACTACAATAAGCTGTGCGCTGCACGAACAAAACTTATTTTAGATAAGCCATTTTTAGGCGCATTGGTTTTACGTTTGCCACTGGTACCTGCGGATAAAAGTTGGTGCCCAACCACAGGCACCGATGCTAAGAGTTTTTTTTATAATCCAGAATATATTAATAACTTAAAAGCAGCCGAAGTGCAGTTTGTATTAGCTCATGAAGCATTGCATTGTGCTTTGTCTCATTTTGCACGACGTGAACATCGCGTTAAACATAGATGGGATTTAGCCTGTGACTTTGCAATAAACCCATTATTGCAAAAAGAAGGCTTAAAAGCGCCAGAATGCAGTTTGTTTATGAAGCCTTATGAGGGCATGACCGCAGAAGAAATTTACCCTTTAATTAAAGATAACGATAAATCAGAAACTTTAGATCAGCATTTATATGATAAACCAGACCAAGCTGATGAAGGCGGGCAAGACAAGCAAGACAACCCTTTAGATAAAAAAGAAGAAGATAAGCCAGAGCAAGGGCCTTCAAATAACCCTAAGCAAGGTGAAACAGACCCCAGCAAAAGTAATAAATCAGAACAAGGGCAGGGCGGACAAAATGCACAGCCAGACCCCAATCAATCAGGGACACAAAAAACGGCACCAGAGCCTTTAACCGAACAAGAAAAAGATAATCTCAGTACGCAATGGCAACAGCGCATGGCAGGTGCGGCACAGCAAGCGATGCAAGCAGGTAAAATGGGTGAAGGCATGGCTCGCATCATAGACTTTATGTTGCAACCACAACTGCCTTGGCGTCACTTAATGACGCGTTATTTTAATAATATGGCGAAAGATGATTACAGCTATACAAGGCCCTCATCAAGACGTGGAGAACCTGCCATTCTACCCAGTTTACGCAGTTCGCAGCTGAATGCGGTCATTGCAGTTGATGTCAGTGGCTCAGTCGATGATGATGAACTCTGTGAGTTTGTCTCAGAAGTGAATGCCTTAAAATCACAAATACGCTCAAAAATAATATTATTAGCGTGTGATTCACGGCTCAATAAAGAATGCCCTTGGGTGTTTGAACCTTGGGACTTATGCGAGCTTCCAAAATCGTTAACAGGTGGTGGCGGCACAAAATTTACCCCCGTATTTGATTGGATAGCTAAACAAGATATGGCACCTGATTTACTCATTTATTTTACCGATGCCAAAGGTGAATTCCCAACTATTCAGCCTAATTATCCTGTGGTATGGTTAATTAAAGGTAAAGAAGATGTGCCATGGGGACAGAGGATTCAGTTAAATTAATTTTAGGTGTATAGTCTATGAATCCAACAGTTTTTAGAGAAGAAGGATATCGCTTTTTCTTTTTTTCGAGAGGAGAAGAAAGAATGCATGTGCATGTTATTTCAACAGATGGAGAAGCGAAGTATTGGTTAGAACCAGAAATTACTCTGGCTAAGAATTATAGACATTCTAAAAACAATTGAATCAAATAAAACGACTTGTAGAGGGTCATAAAAATGAGCTCATTAGCGCATGGCAACAGCACTTTAAAGGTTGAAATTACAAATATTTCGGGTCATGGCGTTTGGTTGTTTACTCAAGAAAAAGAATTATTCATGTCTTATGATGATTTCCCTTGGTTTAAGGATCAGTCGATTAATTCGATTGTGAATGTTGAAGAGCAATCTTTAGGCCATTTCTACTGGCCAGCACTTGATGTTGATTTAACTCAAGAAATGATAGAGTTTCCTGAACGTTTTCCTCTTAAAGCAAAGGCTTTGACTTAAATATTAAGAACGCCCTAAACGTATTTTTAAAAGTATTTCATGCAATTATCGAACGAAGACAATCTCCGCCTTAATGTATTGCTAGCCCAAAAGCTAAAAGCAGTGCGTATCGACGAATCTAAAATGGAGCTTTACGGCTTAACCAATAAAGGCCAAGCAACAGTCACGCTTAACCCAACCTGTAAAGATGAAAAATACCTTAAAATTGTTCGAGAATTATTATCGAATAAAATTATGGGGTCTCCAGGTGGTTATCCTGTTTATATCAAACGTTGGTCACGGATGGGGCAAGAGCGAGCAGAAGAAAGCTTGCAGCAATTGTTACTGTTAGGTGAGCCTGAGGCAGTAGTGGCAGTAGTACATGCGCCAGAATTAACACCCGAAATTGCCGAAAATGCGTGGTGGGCATATCCTACAGCCAATAATGCACGTCAGTTATTAGAAAAAAAATCAGTGGTAGAATCACCATTAGCTAAAGAACTAAGTGCCTATTTATTAGAGTTTTTACCGTTTGAAATTGAACATCGCGATATGATTGAATCGGCGCGTTTATGTTTGCAACCCAGTTTGTTATCAGATGAAGAAGTAGACGGTTTATGGAAACGCGCAAAACGACGTCAAAGCCTTTATGTGGGGTTTTTACATACCTTGCCGGATGATTTACCTGAAATATCAACTGAACACTTAGAGTTCGATGACATCAAACAGAAAATAACATCATGCATAGAATCTAACCCATATGCACAGCTGTTACTTAGGTTGTTATCGGATAAGGGTCAGGCTTATTTAAAAACAATTCAAAAGGTCATAGAGAAAGCCTCTAGCCAAGATACCGTTGTTTCATTATTTATGGCTTTAAATCGTTATCATAAGCAAAGTTCATTGTCAGATTATATTCAATTAAGTGTTGAAGATGCAGAGCATTCAGCGATTGAATACATGAAAAACTGTGATAATAAAAAAGCCTATGAATGCGCTGAATTATTAGCAGAAAACAGTCACAAATTGACCTCGTTATTGGTTTTATCACAAATGGGAGAGCGCACATTGAACCATGTGTTTGGGCATTCTGATGCATTAGGCTCTGTGATGCGTAAAAGATTAAAGCCAGTGACCGAACCTCTAAATAAGCATATTAGCAATTTATTGTCTTAAATGCTTAACATGAGCCATCCTTGGCTCAGTGAAGCCACGAAACAAAAAAGTATGATCTTTTGTTTCTCACTAAAGTAGGAACATCCCACTCCAAAAGTTTAATTTTTTTGGTACAATCAAACTATGAATTACTTACCCATATTTTTAGATTTAAAAACAAAGGCGTGCCTTGTTGTCGGTGCGGGCGGTATTGCCGCGCGTAAAGCGGCCTTATTAGAACAGGCTGGCGCAAAAGTGACTGTGATTGCACCTGAATTAAAGGGTGAAATGTTTAAGCTAAATAACGAAGGTAAAATTACTTTCCAACAAGGTGAATATCAAGATGGTGATGTTAATTCATATTGCGTCGTCATTGCTGCAACTAATATGCGTGATGTGAATGAACGTATTTCTGAGCAGGCTAAAGCCAAAAACATTCCTGTCAATGTGGTTGATAATCAAGACCTATGTAGCTTTATCTTACCTTCAATCATTAATCGTGACCCCGTACAAATTGCTGTCTCTACAGGCGGCGCATCGCCTGTATTAGCACGAATGATTCGTACTAAATTAGAAAGCTGTACACCCTCAGCTTATGGTGATTTAGCAACATTAGTTGAAGGCTTTCGTGAACAAGTCAAAGCAACCTTTAGCAAAGTAGAAGAGCGCCGTAAGTTTTGGGAATCTGTATTAGATGGCCCAGTAGCAGAGCATGTATTTGCCAACCGTACTGCCGATGCTCATAAAATGCTCAGTGAGCTAATTGATAATGCTGATGCAGACCCAGAATACAAAGGTGAAGTATATCTTGTCGGCGCAGGGCCCGGCGACCCCGATTTACTCACCTTTAGAGCATTACGCCTAATGCAACAAGCCGATGTGGTGGTGTATGACCGTTTAGTGTCAGACCCCATTATGGATTTAGTACGCCGTGATGCAGAGCGTATTTATGCAGGTAAAGAACGCGCTAACCATGCCATCCCACAAGAAAATATTAATCAGCTATTAGTACGTTTAGCAAAAGAAGGTAAACGGGTTTTACGCTTAAAAGGCGGCGATAACTTCATCTTTGGCCGAGGTGGTGAAGAAATATCAGAGCTAATAGATGACGATATTCCATTTCAAGTCGTACCAGGTATTACAGCGGCATCAGGTTGCACCACCTATGCAGGCATTCCCTTAACGCATAGAGATCACGCCCAAGCCTGTATTTTTGTCACGGGGCATTTAAAAGACGGCACATCAGATTTAAATTGGGAAATGCTATCCCACGCCAATCAAACCGTTGTTTTTTATATGGGTTTAGTCAATGTCGATGGCATTTGCGACGCGCTTAAAAAACATGGACGTGATGCCAATACACCAGCCGCTTTAATAGAAAAAGGCACAACACCAGATCAACGCGTGTTTATTGGCGATTTAAATACATTGCCCAATTTAGTGCATGAGCATAATGTAAAAGCACCTACGCTTATCGTAGTGGGTGAAGTCGTTGATTTACATAAAAAATTACACTGGTTTAAACCAGGGCAAGAAATTAGTTAATTTATGAATCATTTCATTAAAGTTTTTGTCTTTAACTGCGATATATTATAAAAGATCTAAATTATTTTAATGATTATGAAAAAACGACTCACACTCCTCATTACAATTGCCCTCGCATTCAATGTTTATGCATCGACAAAACGTGTTTATATGGCGCCAATTGAAAAGTCGCAATGGGCAATGACTAAAAATAATGTGCTGTTGTGTGAAATTGAACATATTATCCCTAAATTTGGTAAAGCTATTTTCTATCAAAATAGCGGAAAAACAATAAGTTTTAAATTAATCTCTGAACATCGTTATAAAAAAGGCTTAGGTGTAGTATTTAGATCAGTAACTGCAAATTGGAAGGGTAAAGAGAGAGGTACTGATCTAAGCCGTGTAGAGACCACTGGCGTAAACCCAATTATACAAATCGAAGATGTTGCCGCTCGCGAAGCTTACTTCGAATTACAACAAGGTTTTCAATTGCACCTAGATTTTATTGATGAAGAAGATGGCTATAATTCGGTATCAGTTGTCGTATCAACGGTGAATTTTCGAGATGTGGAACAAAAGTTCAGTCAGTGCGTAACAGAACTACACCCCTTAAGCTTTGATGACGTTAAAAGTTCGTTGGTGCAATTTGAATTCGACAATGAATTTCCAAAGTACGATGAAGAAGAACAAGCATTAAAAGATATGCTGGAATACTTAAAAGTGGATCATCACATTAAAACAATTACTGTGATAGGACATACCGATTATAAAGGCTCTATTTGTTATAATGAAACCTTATCTGCTCGACGTGCTTTTTATATTTATGACTATTTAATTGAAAGTAATGTTGACCCTAAAAAGTTATTTTTAGAGTTTAAAGGTGAGCTGAATCCCATCACAAAAAACAAGGATGAAGCATCAAGAGCGGCTAATCGCCGTGTTGAAGTTATCCTATCGAAATGATTGATTTTATGAATTAAGCTAAATTAAACCATTAGAATATACTTATTTAGTGAATTTATTTCACTTTAACTTAATGTTATATCTAATTGATAATTAAAAAGTTTATTGTCTACCCAAAACATCTCATAAAAAAGTAATTTGACCAAAACACTAATATGGTCTAAATTCCTGACTAAATTAGTCAGGAATTATTTTATGAGAATTTCTACCAAAGGTCGTTATGCTGTTATTGCAATGTTAGACATTGCTTTGCACGACAAAATCGGCCCAGTCACTCTCTCTGATATTTCCCAGTGCCAAGGGATTTCTCTGTCTTATTTAGAACAGTTGTTTTCTAAATTACGCAAAAGTAAATTAGTGAAAGGTGTTCGCGGGCCTGGTGGTGGTTACCGCTTGGCCGTTCCAGCCAATGAAATTTCAATTGCAGCGATTATTGATGCGGTTGATGAAAAAATGGATTTAACAAAATGTGGTGGAAAAGGGAACTGTAGAGACGGTAAAAAATGTTTAACCCACCGTTTATGGCACAACTTAACAGAAAAACTAAAGCAGTTTTTAAGTGATATAACGTTAGATCAATATGTGAATCGTCCTGAGTTGGTCGATTTAATAAAGAAACAAGATGTTCAATACGGCCGATTTTTAAACCGTAAAACAGCAGCATAAAGCTGAATTAAGCGGTGATAGCCGCTTCAATGACAGCTTATCCACTACTATGGGCAAGTTAATAGCGAGAATGAATATGAACAAAGTAAAAGTACCTATCTACCTAGATTACAGTGCAACAACGCCTATGGACGAGCGCGTGTCTAAGAAAATGGCTGATTTTTTAACAATTGATGGTGCTTTTGGTAACCCAGCATCAAGAAGCCATGAATTTGGTTGGACTGCAGAAAAGGCAGTAGATGAAGCGCGCCAACATGTTGCTGATTTAATTAATGCTGATCCTCGCGAAATTATTTGGACAAGTGGTGCAACAGAATCAAATAACCTTGCCATTAAAGGTGCTGCGCACTTTTATAAGAAAAAGGGCAAACATATTATTACCGTTAAAACAGAGCATAAAGCCGTTTTAGACACATGCCGTCAGTTAGAACGTGAAGGCTATGAAGTGACTTATCTGTCACCAGAAACTAATGGTCTACTAGACTTAGCGAAATTAAAAGAAGCGATTCGTGAAGACACAGTTTTGATATCTGTGATGTACGTAAATAATGAAATTGGTGTTATTCAGGATATTGCTGCCATTGGTGAGCTTTGTCGTGATAATAAAATAATTTTTCATGTTGATGCGGCTCAAGCAGCCGGTAAAGTCCCTATTGATATGAATGCTTTAAAAGTTGATTTAATGTCTTTTTCTGCACATAAAATTTATGGCCCTAAAGGTATGGGTGCTCTTTATGTACAAAGAAAACCTCGGGTTCGCTTAGAAGCTCAAATGCACGGTGGTGGTCATGAGCGTGGTTTACGTTCGGGCACATTAGCGACCCACCAAATTGTGGGTATGGGTGAAGCGTTCCGCATTGCAAAAGAAGAAATGTCAGTCGAAAATGATCGTTTCAGAATGTTACGTGATCGTTTATACGAAGGCGTAAAAGATATGGAAGAAGTTTATGTTAACGGTGATTTTGAACAACGAATCGCTGGTAATTTAAATATTAGCTTTAACTTTGTTGAAGGTGAGTCACTCATTATGGCACTAAGAGACTTAGCTGTTTCTTCGGGTTCTGCATGTACATCAGCCAGCTTGGAGCCATCGTATGTGTTAAGAGCGTTAGGACGTAATGATGAGTTAGCACACAGTTCAATTCGATTTACAATTGGTCGTTATACAACCATTGAAGAAATTGATTACACCATTGCATTAGTGCAAAAAGCAGTGACAAAACTACGAGCATTGTCTCCTTTATGGGACATGTACAAAGACGGCATCGACTTGGAATCTGTCGAATGGGTCGCACATTAATAATATTAGTAAATTAAATAGAGGTATTTATCATGGCTTATAGCGAAAAAGTTTTAGATCATTACGAAAATCCACGTAACGTTGGTCAAATAGAAGAAGATGATTCAGTCGGAACTGGTATGGTTGGCGCACCTGCATGTGGTGACGTGATGAAACTACAAATTAAGGTAGGTGAAGGCGGAATTATTGAAGATGCCAAATTTAAAACCTATGGTTGTGGTTCAGCGATTGCATCCAGCTCTTTAGTCACAGAGTGGATGAAAGGCAAAACAATCGACGAAGCAGCTGAAATTAAAAACACGCATATTGCAGAAGAGCTAGCATTACCACCCGTGAAAATTCACTGTTCGGTATTAGCGGAAGATGCCATTGCAGCAGCCATTGCTGATTATAAAAGTAAACACGCTTAAAATTTTACTTTTATCAGTTGAAAAGCCTGCTTATGCAGGCTTTTTTTTTGCCTGTGATTTATACTTCATTGAGGCGATTTTCAAGCTAACTTAGCAGTCTCTATAAAGCTCCCTCTGCCGATGGCAGAGGGAGTGAAAATTCGCATTGCAGCGTTTGCTTGCTTATCTAATCACTTTCATTTAATTTTAATGAACGAAACTATGAATCAAAATCAAATTCCAAAAGACCCTTACGTCATTCGCTGGTTAACGGTCTGCGCCATTCTTATTTTTGCAATGGTCATTCTTGGCGGCGCCACTCGATTAACGGGCTCTGGCTTATCAATGGTTAATTGGCATCCCATTAATGGCTCGATTCCACCAATGAGTGAGCAAGCATGGGAAGAAGAATTCAATCACTATAAAAAGTCCCCCGAGTTTATTAAAAAAAATTCTCATATGAATGTGGATGATTTTAAAGGTATTTTTTACTTTGAATATTCACATCGCATGTTAGGCCGTTTAATTGGTTTAGTTTTCTTTTTCCCATTTTTATATTTTTTATTAACCAAACGCATAAAAAAACCAGAAATCCCCAAGTATTTATTGATGTTAGTTTTGGGTGGTTTTCAGGGCTTGCTTGGTTGGTATATGGTAAAAAGTGGCTTAGTGAATAACCCTAATGTCAGTCAATACCGTTTAACGGCACACCTAATGAGCGCTATCGTGATATATGTCTTTATTTTATGGACGATATTAGGGCTTAAAAACACACATCCTTTTGTGCCTAAGGCGCATTCAGCTTTTAAAAATATGCGTACTTGGGCGTATTCTTTAACAGCACTTATATTTGTGACTTTTAGCTCTGGTGGGTTTGTTGCAGGATTAAAAGCAGGCCTAATTTTTAATACCTTTCCTAAAATGGGTGAGTTTTGGATTCCACCCGGTTTATTTTCGTTCAGCCCATTTTATATGAATTTCTTTGAGAATTTGGTGACGGTACAATTTAATCACCGAATTTTAGCTATGACGACAGCGATATTAGTATTTGTTTATTGGATAAAATCACAATCGGTCGATTTTAAACGCTGTACCTTGTTAACCTTTAATTGGTTAGTTGCCGCCGTTGCTTTGCAAGTATTTTTAGGCATCGCGACGCTGTTAAATGGAGTCCCTATAATATTAGGTTCTTTGCATCAAGCAGGTGCTTTAGTGTTAATGACGTTTATGGTCATTAATTTACATTCTGTTACGAGATATTAAGGCGATGATAATACCCAGAATAGGACATGGATATGATGTTCACGCCTTTACTAAAGGTTCGATCATTGTTTTAGGCGGCGTTAAGATTGAGCATAAATATCGCTTTAAAGCACACTCCGATGGTGATGTATTATTGCATGCTCTATGCGATGCTTTATTAGGCGCAGCAGGCTTAGGCGATATTGGCCAACACTTTCCAGATACGGACGCGCAATATAAAAATAAAAACAGCCGCTTTTTTTTATTGAATGTGTATCAAAAAATTTTAGAATTAGGTTTTGTGATTGGTAATATAGATATTACCATTATCGCCCAACAACCCAAATTGGCACCGCATTTACCCGCTATGAAAAAGAATATTATTGAAGATTGTTTTTTAGATGACACACAAATCAATATCAAAGCCACAACCACTGAAAAGCTTGGTTTTTGTGGTCGAGAAGAGGGCATTGCTGTTCATGCGGTTGCTTTATTAGTGCCTACAGGAAAAGAATCATGAGTTTAGGCCCCGTAATGTGTGATATTCAAGGTTTAGCGTTGACTGAACAAGATCGTAAGCGCTTAACTCAAAAACAAGTGGGTGGGGTCATTTTATTTACCAGAAACTATGAATCACCAGATCAAATAAAAGCACTTATTGATGATATACATCAATTAAGAACACCTCGTTTAATTGTTGCCGTTGATCATGA
Organism: uncultured Gammaproteobacteria bacterium; assembly: GCA_964480635.1. Lineage (GTDB taxonomy): Bacteria > Pseudomonadota > Gammaproteobacteria > CAYZQE01. The sequence goes on from CAYZQE010000009.1 coordinate 32,987, forward strand.
AGGTGGCCGCGTACAGCGCTTTAGAGAGGGCTTTCAAACCATACCCCCAATGCGTGTGTTTGGGGAATTATTTGAACAAGATGAAACGTCTGCCATGCAAAAGACCGAAACTATTGGTTGGATGGTTGCTGCTGAACTACTCCACTATGGCGTCGATTTAAGCTTTGCACCGGTTTTAGATATTGGCGACCCAGTGAGTGAAGTAATCGGTGATAGAGCCTTCCATAAAGACCCAAAGATTATTACACGATTGGCCAATGCATGGATTAGAGGTATGCAAAACGCAGGTATGGAGGCAGTGGGCAAACACTTTCCTGGGCATGGCTCTGTTAAAGGTGACTCTCATCATATGATGCCTTTTGATGACCGTCATTTTGATGAGATAGCTGTGCTTGATTTGATGCCATTTGCACATGTGATGAAAACACACCTCAGTGGCATAATGATGGCACATGTGGTTTATGAACAAGTCGATGACTTAGCGGCTGGTTTTTCACCTTTTTGGATACAGCAAAAGTTACGTAAAGATTTGGGTTTTGAAGGTGTGGTATTTAGTGATGATCTCAGCATGGCAGGTGCCGAATCTGCGGGCAGTTATGCACAAAGAGCCAAGGTTTCTCTTGATGCGGGTTGTGACATGCTTATAGTCTGTAATAATGAAGCGGGTGCCGATGACGTCATTGCCTCGTTAAAAGATTATAACAACCCTGTTTCTCAAGTACGCCTGATGCGTTTGCATGGACATGCAAAAGATAAAAATGTGTTTCAGAGTGAACAATGGAAAAATGCGAAACAAGTGTTAGACTCAGTGTACCTTCAATCAACTTTAACGGTTTCTGACGAACTGTTTTAATATTATGACACTAGACGAAGCATTAGCATTACATCAATCATCGAATGTTTTATTTGAGCAAAAAGAAATTGATAATGGTATCGCTCAAATGGCTCTTGAGGTTTCAAAAACCATTGCAGATACCTATCCATTAGTTTTGTGTGTGATGAACGGCGGCCTATATTTTACAGGCCAGCTTATGCGCCATTGGCAATTTCCACTGACTTTGGATTATGTTCATGCAACGCGTTATCGTCTTGCGACGCTCGGTTCTGATGTGGTATGGAAAGCCTACCCTCAAAATGAGATTAAAGACCGTCACGTGGTCATTGTCGATGATATTTTTGACCAAGGCTATACCTTGCAAGAGATTAAAGAATACTGCTTAAAACATGGCGCTAAGTCGGTTAAAAGTTGTTTTTTAATTCGTAAATCGCATGCGCGTAAAAAAGCTGATATCGAGGCCGATTTTGTCGCCTTAGAATGTAGTGATCATTATATCTATGGCAATGGCATGGATTTAAAAAGCCATTTTCGTAATTTAAAAGATATTTATGCTTTATCAGAAGAAGATAAACAGGCATTTAAATGACCGTAAAAACAGCGATTATAGGCGGTAGTGGCTTATATTCCTTAATGGGTGATTCGTCTGTTGGCGATTACAAAATAATCCATAGAGAGATCATTCAAACGCCTTATGGAGAACCATCAGGCCCCGTCATTCATGGGGAAGTTTATGGCAAACCATTAATCTTTATAGCACGCCATGGTTACACCCATCGAATTCCACCGCATAAAATTAATTATCGCGCTAATATTTGGATGCTCAAAAAGTTAGGCATTGAACAGGTTATTGCGGTCAATGCTGTTGGCGGTATCAATGATAATTTTCCACCTGAAAAAATAGCCATTCCAGATCAAATTATTGATTATAGTTATGGTCGTGAGTTTACATTTTTTGAGCAAGATTTAGCCGAAGTTGTGCATATAGATTTTAGTTACCCGTATGAAGAAACCATACGTCAAGCGTTAATAAAGGCTGCAAAGGCTTCGGGAATAGAGATCAATACGTCTGGAACCTATGGCTGCACTCAAGGCCCTAGGTTAGAAACTGCTGCCGAAATTAAACGCCTTGCGCAAGATGGATGCGATATGGTTGGTATGACCGCTATGCCAGAGGCGAGTTTAGCGAGAGAACAAAGTATGGCTTATGCCTCAATTGCGGTGAGTGCTAATTGGGCAGCCGGAATCCAGCAGCAACCATTAGATATGGACACTATTTTAAAACATTTAAACCAAGGTATGGTTGATGTGAACACTCTGATTTTAAGCTATATGAAAAACCTATGATAACAACGTTAATTTTTGATGTCGACGGCACCTTAGCCGATACAGAACGTGATGGACACCGAGTGGCTTTTAACCAAGCATTTGAGCAATTTAAATTAGATTGGCATTGGAGCGAAGACACCTATGGTGAATTGCTCGCAGTGACCGGTGGTAAAGAGCGCATGCATTTTTACGTTGAATCACACAATAAAGCAGAACAGCATCGGGGTGATCTTAAAGACCTGATAATTAAGCTGCATGCACAAAAAACCAAAAATTACGTGGCTTTGTTAAACAATAGTCTAATCCCACTTAGGTTCGGTGTAGAGCGTTTGCTCAGTGATGCACGAGCTAAAGGCTTACGTTTAGCCATTGCTACCACCACAACGCCAGAAAATGTAACAGCCTTATTGTCTAATACCTTAGGTAAAGAAAGTATTGATTGGTTTGAAGTGATTGGTGCAGGCGATATTGTGCCCGCTAAAAAACCAGCGCCAGATATCTATACCTATGTAATGAATAAAATGCATGTCAACGCAGATGAATGCTTGGCATTTGAAGATTCAATTAATGGTTTTAAATCATCAATGGCTGCCAATTTAAAAACAGTGATTACCTATAATGGCTATACGAAAAATGATGATTTTAGTGGTGCAGCGTTGATTCTTGATAGCTATGGAGATAACGACCACCCATCAGTAGCGATGCAGAAGTTACACAGTAAAAATTACTTTGAATTGTCGGACATCCCATCATTATGAATTACTGTAGTGACTGTGGTGCAAAAGTGAGCTTAACAACGCCAAGTGATGACAATCGTGTACGTCATGTGTGCGATGAATGCGGCATAGTGCATTATTTAAATCCTAAAAATGTAACGGGCGCTATCTTATTTAAAGGCGATAAAGTGTTACTTTGTAAACGCGCGATAGAGCCACGTTATGGTTTGTGGACGTTGCCTGCGGGGTTCATGGAAAATGAAGAAACGGTTAAACAAGGTGCAGCAAGAGAGACCTATGAAGAAGCACGAGCTAAAGCTAAAACGTTAAGTTTTTTTGGCATGTTCAGCTTGCCCCACATTTCACAGGTTTATATGATGTATGTGGGAGAACTAGAAGGTAACGAATATGGAGCAGGGCCAGAAAGCTTAGAAGTCGAACTGTTTCGTAAAGATGAAATTCCGTGGGATGATTTAGCCTTTCCAGTGGTTAAGTATTGTTTAGAGCGTTATTTTGAAAAAGGTTATAAACCAAACTACGTGTTTGAAGCATCTGTGACACGCTTAGCCGATAAAAAAATACTCATTGAAGAAGAAAACTAAAGTATCAATCTTTAACCCTTTTACTGAGTGAATCAATCCAGTTACAAATTTTTTGTTGGGTATCATCACAATCTTTAAAAATGATACCGTGAACATCTGCTTGAATAAGTGTTTTAAGGCTCTCTTTATTGCCTAGCTTAGCCATTAAAATATCCATGCTACTTGTTTTAATAATGGGGTCTTCATTGGCATGCATAAAATGAATCGGGCAATTTATTTTTAAGGGTTTATTAAACTGTTGGATTAACTTTTTTAATTGGTATAAAGCACGTATAGGGATATGGCTGTAATTGATGGAAGGATTTTCAGATTCATTAATTTTAAATGGGAACACACCATGTTTTGTTATTAGGCTAGTGAGTTTATTAGCATGGTGTAAAACATTAATAAAAGCCGTGTTTTTATCATGAAACTGTATGGGTGCTGACACCGAAGTGACGCTGCTGATGTTATGGTCATGCGCCAATAACAAAGCTAATGAAGCCCCCGTAGAAAAGCCAACGACATGAACGTCATCTGAAAATTCTTTTAAAATATTCAATCCACGAGTAACAGAACTCATCCAATCTCGCCAAGTGGTATTTTTTAAATCCCATGGTGATGTACCATGCCCTTTTAATCTAACGCCCATTACTTGATAGCCTAGCTGATTCAGTTTTTCACCCAAGGGTCTCATTTCAGCAGGTGAGGCAAATAAACCATGCACTAATAATACCGCAGGCGCGTTCTCCTTCGCGGTTAAATGAAACCAATTAGGGTCTTCAGAAAACGTTTGTTGATTATTAATGACTTTATAACGCTCTTTTGAATAGAATTTTTTATCCCATTTATAGGCAATTAATTGGTCTTCAAAGCGAAGTGAAGCCAGTTGTCTAGCGGTCATTTTAGGATGCATTTTCACAGTGTTTTGAATGATTTTTAAAATATTAGAAAGAGGAGAAATTTCATTGCTGTAGACGCTGATAATATTGTGAGTACGAACTTGATCAAAACCAAAGTTTTTGACAATGGTATTATTTAACACATAATAATCATCTTCAATAAAGACTAAATTATGCTGCTTAACCGTCATTAAAAAACGTTTTAAACGCCCGCTACCGCCATCTAACAAAACACCATATTCGCGCGGGTTTTTTAAGCTTCGGTGGCAATAATAGGATTCTGAGTGCTGAATGTTTTTAACACAGCAATATAAAATTTGATGAAAATCAGATCGTTTAATGCGTTGTGAACCTTGACGATATAAAAGGACAATTAAATATGAGGCGATATGACTAAGATGAACACTAACCGCTTGATACATCGACTTCATATAATCATCGCGGACTTTTAATGATTTACGTTGCATCCCATAAGCATGGATTTTACTGGCTAAATTAAAGCTCTTTGGCTCGAGTTCGAACAGTTCATCTAAAGTTGAAAAATTATGTACGGCATGAGGAAGCGCCCACTTTTCCCAAGGTCGCCAATATGAATTCATATTTAAAGGCTTGCCATAATGAATATCCATGTCGGTATTTTTTATGAGCAGGTTTGTTTCAACTAAAATTTCTTCTGAAGCTCTATCATCTAAATTATTATTAAGCTTGTGAGCTAATCGATAAAGATAATTTGAATCAGAACGGATGGGGTAAAATGTAATGTTGGCGGGCACAATTAAGGTAGGTTTTATGGCTCTAGCCATGAGTGTTTCAGTATTTTCAAAGCCTAATTGTTCTGCCCAATGTTCTATTTTTTTATACCGACCAATAGAAAAATCACTAACCAATGTAGTTTTAAACGCATCAACAGCAAGAGCAATGACAGCCGCGCCTCTATGTTGTTTACGTCTCTCTAAAGCCATACGAGAATAAATACTAAAATTACCGGAAGCATCTAACACACATTTGTCTTTTACCATGCCACCTTCAGGAAATAAAATTAGCTTTCGACCATGTAAAATTTCTGTTGCCATAAAAGTAAAAAGGTTTGGCATATTGCTTGGAACGACGCCAACAGATTTTAAAAAATCGGCAAAAATATCGTCATTAAAAAACTCAGGAGAAGCGATAGAACGACAATAGCAGCCTGTTTTTTGGTGAATGAGGTATTGTGGAATAAAGGTTTCAAAACGAGAAAAATGGTTGAACAGAAATATTTCACCCGTTTGGGTTAGGTCTTCATCATCATGCAGCTTGATATTAAGCTTTAACATTCTCTTGGCGACAGAAAATGCCTTAACGCTCCAGTCATAGCGCGTGGTAGACAATTGATATTGTTTAAATGTATCCATAAAAATTTTGTATCCCCCAATTATTTTAGCTGAATGTGATGAGATATCTCTAACTTAATGTTGATTTTCATAATAAATTAAAAATTATCATCATTTTTTCTAAGGCACTTCTATAATTAAACTGAAGTTTTACCAAGTTATGCCGAAATAATTATAAAAACTAGCGAAAAGAAAATGAAACTCTTAGGAAATATAGTATTAATAGGGACGCTGCTTTGCAGTAACGCTTTTGCCGTTGCTCAAAATGATGATATTCGAATTTTGATCGATGTCTCTGGCAGTATGAAATTGAATGATCCCAATAATTTACGTAAGCCTGCATTAAGGATGTTAAATGGTTTAATTCCAAGTGGTGCAAAAGCAGGGGTATGGACCTTTGGTCGTTTTGTAAACAGGCAAGTAAAGCCATCAACGGTTAATAAAGCATGGCGTAAAAAAGCAGATGCTGGGGCTGCTCAAATTCACTCCAATGGGTTATTCACCAATATTGAATCAGCTTTAACAAAGGCAACAGTTGGCTGGAACAAGAAAGATAAAAAATGGCGCCGTAACATTATTTTATTAACCGATGGTCAGGTTGATATTTCTAAAGATCCAGCAAAGAATAAAATATCGCGCCAAAATATCATTGATAAAAATTTAAAAAGACTTAAAGCTTTAGGCGTAAAAGTTCATGTGGTTGCATTATCTCGTTCGACAGATGAAACCTTATTAAAACGTATTGCATTAGAAACAGAAGGCTCTTTTGAAATAGCAGAAACCGATAAAGATTTACAACGCATTTTCTTTAAAATGTTTGAACGTGCAACACAACCCGATACGGTGCCATTAATAGGAAATAATTTTGTTGTAGATAAAAGCATTAAAGAGATGACATTACTCATCTTTAAAGATGCAAAATCAAAGAAAAACACACAATTATTTGATCCAACAGGACGCGTGATCAATAAACATAAAAAATATCGTGATGTCAGTTGGCGCAGTGAGCAAGGCTACGATTTAGTGACTATAACCAAACCTAAAAGTGGTAAATGGCAATTAGACGCAAAACAAGATGGTGATAACCGAGTGATGGTTGTGACAGATCTAAAGCTCATTGTAAAAGCACCGCCACCTTATATGTTACCCAATCAACCTTTGTCACTTATTGCTGAACTGCAAAATAAAGGAAAAATAATTAGAAAAAACAGTTTTTTAAGATTTGTTAAATTTAATATAGAACATATAGATGACGAAGGTATTTCGCGTAAATCCAAGTTACCGATGTCGAAACATCGCAGTGAAAAAGGTCAATACCCCTTTTTAATAAACGAAGACTTACAAGAAGGCGAGCATGTGATTGTTGTCAGTGCCGACAGTAATACGTTCAAACGTACTAAGCGTTTCACCGTTGAAGTACAGTGGCCGATTAAGGTCGATATTATCCCTAAACCCAAATCACCGGGATATTATTCTTTAATTGTTACACCCAGAGAAGAATATATAGATGTTGATACATTGGATTTAAAAATCATTTTAGAAAAACCCTCAGGTGAAAAGGAATCGGTGGTGATGCTTAAATCTGGCGGTACGCTAGTGAGTACATTGAACGCAACCAGCTCAAACCATGTGCATGTTTTAAGAGTGAGTATGCAAGCCATGTCGGTCACAGAAACAAAGTTATCTTATGATTTAGGTGAGTTTCCTTTTATCGGTGTTGAAAAGATAGAAGAAATTATCGAGCCTGTTAAAACGCCTGACATGGTAAAAAATGAAGTTGAAGAAGACGATACTGAGATAAAAGATGAGCCTGAGATTATATCTGAAGCCGTTGATGAAGAAACAGATTGGATGATGGTTGGAATTATTACGGTTCTAGTGAATGTCGTTGTGATAGGTGTTGGCGTCGGTGTATTTATGTATATAAGAAAGAAGAAGATGCCCGATGAACTGTCATTAGATGACGATTTAGATTTAGAGGTCTAGGATGATCGAAGTTAACGCATTATTGTTTACCCTTCTTGCTGAAGGTGCAGGGCTATTAAGTTTAATTCTTATTATTTGGATTGTTTTATCGGTTAGAAAAAAGGGAAAGGACAAAGCCGCTGCACAAGCATTAGTGAAAAGTATCAAAGCAAACTCGGATGACCGTTTAGCAGCCATTAAAACTTTTTTAATTCAATCTGCTGGTCTTGAAGGAGAAGAACTTCAACTTGATGTTAAAAAGCTAGATCGTTTAGAAAAAGATTTTTTTACTCAGTTAGTACGTTTATATATTAAAAAAGACGGTGATATTTTATCTGGCATTGATAAGCAATTCGATAAAGTGATTAGTGCTTATAAAAGCCACATGTCTAATACTGCTGTTGAAGACACTAAAACTGATGATGAAAATGTTGGGAAAATTGAATCATTGCAAAAAGAAAAAGAAGCCTTAAAAATAGAACTTCAAATTACTAAAGCAACCATGGGTAATATGATGACAGAATTCAATACCATGTTTAATGGTGGTAATGAAACGGTTCAAACCAGTAAAGAAGCATTGCAAAGTAGTATGACTCAGGTTGAAGATGTACCAGAAGATACGGGCGACAGTGCGGTTGTCGCCGAGGCAATCGTCGAAACACAGGATGAAGTCCCAGCAGCTGCTGTAGAGTCGAGTGCCCCGGAAGCTACGGTAAATGAAAATGATATAGATGATATTTTGTTTGAACAAGAAGCGGCGGCAGAGCCTGAGGCTATTGAAACTCAAGCAGACACACCAGCAACCATAGACAGCAGTGGCATGGAAGATGTGTTTTTCTCTACCGACGATGAGCCAGAACCTAGTGCTCCGACATCTATTAAAGAATCAGATGAAGATTTTGGTGAGATTGTAAGCAGCGATGATGTCGATGATTTGTTGGATGGCATCGATTTATCAAAAGAAATCGATATGAAATAAAACAAGAGTTACTGCAAACTAACCCATCTACTACCCCAATAATTTCCGCACTCATTGTAATCATAGGGTCGTTCAATACGCCCTTTTTCTGGTTATATTTTAAACCTTTAGATTTTTTAAGTTCTCAAGCACACTAACGCTTACTTAACCGGCTGCGCCCCAATGTTACAGGAGCGAGCACTGAAAGTGCCGCGGTCGGGTTTAAGTTTTTGTTGGACGAAGCCGCTATCGCGGAGGAAAACCATCCATTTTTGTATTACACCATATAGTGTGCAGTGTTTTATCTTGAAATTACTCAAATTTCGGGCTAGAGTTAAATTAATGTTTTTTGATAAACATGTAAACTCTTGTTTTTATTGAGAACTTACTTTAAAAAAGGTATTTTCAAATAGTCTTTATTTTCCTGCTTGTCAAGTTTTTTCTCTAACTAGATATCCCAGTCTTTTTTATTACCCTGCCGGGCTCGTCCAACAAACGGTTCAGGTCGTGGCTTTGCGCTACGCGCAAATCACGACCTAACCTTATTCGTTATGCATTGTTTACGTGTAAGTTTTTAAAAACACCAATTGGGTCTGCTTTCACAAGCCTTAATAATACACGTGCTGGGCCAGTTGGATGCCTGTGACCTTGCTCCCAGTTTTGAAGGGTACGAATATTAACGCCGAGTAAAGCCGCAAATTTAGATTGTGTAAAGCCAACATCATTTCGGATTGATTTAACATCAGGTTCTGGAAATTGATATAAATTTGACGCTTTAATTTCACCACGTTTAATTTTTCCTGCTTCTTCAATGCTTGCAATTAATTCATTAAATTGTTCATTTTTCATTCTTGAACTCCGAAGTTACTGTCTTTTTTTAAATTGATAATTGTTCTTTAGTTAAGTCAGATACTTCATTTTTTGCATAAGCAAAAAGCATAAATATTTGCTCTTGGCTTGATGCCCAATAATAGATAATTCGAGCACCTCCTCTTTTACCATGCCCACTACTTTTACAACGGACTTTTCTAATGCCACCGCTACCTTTCATAATATCACCAGAATTAGGTGATTCAATTAGAGTGTTTTGAAAGGTGCGATATTCTTCACTATTTATTAAAGAATCAATTTGCTTAGTAAATATTGAAGTTTCAAAAATAACCATAAATCAAATATACGCCATTGACGTATATTTGCAAGATCTATTAAATGCATAACGATTAAGCTAAGTTGCCGCGCCACAATAGAGCCGAAGCGGCGCTGGAAGTGACGCGGTCAACTTGAGCGCCTTGGTACGCCCAGCATGGGCGTAAAC
>CAYZQE010000010.1:0-41342 GCA_964480635.1 uncultured Gammaproteobacteria bacterium
TGTTTATATTTCTACTTGGCAAACGGGTGGTGTCCATGTAAGGATCTCCTTAAGTTAGATCTGTATGGTTTGAAATTCTTTTATATGCATGTGCTTCAAAAAACATGGACTGATCTCAAACTCCTTAAAGCACCTAAAGCGGTACGAATTTCTGACATTATGACCATTGATGAAGCGCAGCGCTTATTTATAGCAACCGATAGGCTCAGTTATCGAGTGTTTTTCTTTACCATTTACAGCTTAGAATTACGCTTGAGCGAAGGTTTAGCTTTAGAAATTAAGGGGGGACACGATACATATTAGCACCCCTTATATATTGGTTTGTGTGTAGCGGTATAACTAAATACGTTACTATTTAAATTGATTTCTTAAAGGATTTGGTTGCTATTAAAGAACACCTGAACGATAGTTGCTAATCACCCAAAAAAACTCTCCCCTATTTATTTCATCTTGAGTTAGAACCATGAAAAACCATTTACCACCAAACACCCTTCCTAGCATTAAGACTCTTGATGATCTTGCTCAGTTATCAAACACTTCATTGATAGATATGCTAAACAGCGACCCTGATGCAAATGTAAACGGTGATGATCACGATCCACGTCAAGTCTTTAGCGGTCATTTTGTCCCTGTAAAACCGACACCCATTAAAGACCCTGAATATGTCGCACACAGCAAACAGTTATTTAGCCAGCTAGGCATTGATGATAACTTGGCACAGATGGATGATTTTGTTCGCGTATTTTCTGGCGACCTATCGAAAGCTCCACAACCCATGCGCCATTTTGGTTGGGCATGCGGCTATGCATTATCCATTTATGGTACAGAATACTATCAGCAATGTCCTTTTAAAACGGGTAATGGATATGGTGATGGCCGAGCCATTTCTGTAGTTGAAGCTGTTATCAACGGTCAACGCTGGGAAATGCAGCTAAAAGGTGCGGGGCGCACGCCCTACTGCCGTGGTGCAGATGGTCGAGCCGTACTGAGATCGAGTGTGCGTGAATTTTTAGCACAAGAGCATATGCACGCATTAGGAGTGCCCACATCACGCTCACTTAGTTTATACGTTTCAAAAACAGAAAAAGTTGAGCGTCCGTGGTACTCCGATAACTCATACTCGCCAGATCCTGACGTGATGATGTTAGAGGCCGTTGCCATCTCAACACGTGTTGCTCCGTCATTCATTCGGGTTGGCCAACTTGAGCTTTTTGCTCGCCGTGCGCGCAAGAATGAACACCCAAAAGCGCTTGAAGAGCTTGAAATGATTGTGTTGCACTTAATAGACCGAGAATATGCTGACGTTATTGATCGCAGTGTTACCACTGCTGAAAAGGTGGTATTGCTCGCGCACGAGTTTCGTGGCCGCCTCACATCGCTTATTGCTAATTGGGTGCGTGTGGGTTACTGCCAAGGTAATTTTAACAGCGATAACTGTGCCGCTGGCGGCTTCACTCTCGATTATGGCCCTTTTGGGTTTTGCGATGAATTTAATCCACGCTTTCAGCCATGGACGGGAGGAGGAGATCACTTCTCGTTCTTTAACCAACCTTTAGCGGCAGAACAAAATTTTCACGTATTTTGCACCGCCTTAGTGCCTTTGCTGTCAGAACAACCAGACTGTCTGCAACAACTCAGTGAGGTTCGTAATGACTTTGCTAAAGTTATGCAACAGCAAATGGATAATATGTGGGCCGCTAAATTGGGGCTTAATACGTTTCATGCTGATTTATTCAATGAGCTGAAAAAGCTTATGCTGCAAACATCAGTCGATTACACCCTATTCTTCCGCGAACTTTCAATGCTACCTGACGATTTAGAACCCCTTAGAAAAAGCTTTTACAAAAACTTAGCGTCCGATAAGAAAGAAGATAAAGAGTTAAATAAGCGTTGGTCTGAATGGTTTACACAATGGAAATCGCTTATCAATAGTAATGAAGCTAATGCTGATTCACCCCCTTCTCGCGAGAAGCTATCTTTCCAGATGAAACGGGTCAACCCTAAATACACCCTGCGAGAATGGTTTGTTGCACCTTCGTATAAACAAGCGCTAACAGGGAACTACACAATTATTCGAGAGCTACAAGATATTATGACTCAACCATACGCAGAACAGTCGAACGAAGTAGAAAAAAAATACTATCAGCTAAAACCGACTGATCTGTTTGAAGTTGGTGGCGTGTCCTTTTATAGTTGCTCGTCATAGTTATTCTAAACCCTGACTGAGAAAAAGTTGTTACCAATATAAACTAGGATTTTTAGGCTGAAGTAGATGGTAACAGATGTCATTAAATTAGATTTTTACCCAAATGGTCTAAATCCCTATATTTCTCTAGAACTAGCTAAAGTTTAATTATTGCCTATGCACACCAAAAGTACTTTTTTAATTTTTTTCTCTTCGATTTTATAAAAATACATTATAATGTTGGATTACTTAGTTACATGATTTTTGCTTTGAATATTAACATTTTTAATTTTTCTGCTGACAGATTACCCGTCACTCTTATTCTTATAATTTCAGCCATAGACTTTACTATTTTTACTTTGGTAAAAAGCCCTTTGTTTATTGTCATCTATTGGCTCGTTATGATTTTACCTCGTGGTGCTATTTGTGCTTGGAATCACCACCACCAACACAGAAATGTTTTTAAACAAACATTTCTAAATAGAATTTTAGAGTTCTTTTATGCCTTACATACAGGCGTTACAACAAATTTATGGCTGCTTCATCATAATCTTGGCCATCATAAAAATTATTTAGATCAATCCATTGATGAAAGCCGCTGGCAGCGTAAAAATGGGGCAAAAATGGGGCCGATTGAATATGCCTTTAGCATTGCTTTAACCGCGTATCAACGCGGTTATAAAGTGGGTAAATCACACCCTAAACATCAACGTAATTTCCTTATTTTTACAGCATTAACCTTTTCTATCTTAATCACATTAACTGTCATTAACCCGTTTAACGCTTTATTTGTTTTTATTTTACCGATGATTGGCAGTTTACTTTATACGGCTTGGGTAACTTATGGTCATCATGCGGGCTTAGCTACCGATGATAATTTTGAAGCTTCCTATAATAATACTGGGAAGTGGTTTAATTTTTTTACAGGAAATTTAGGTTATCACACCGCTCACCATTTTAAGCAAGGTGTTCATTGGTCTGAATTACCTGCCTTACACAGGCAGATTAAAAATGATATTCCTACTCACCTCATCAGAGGTTAATGTCTCGTTCATTATAACAATGGCTCTATTGGCAGTATTTGCCAAAATAATACCGTTGCGCGTTTAAACCAAGAGGCATATTGATCTGCATTGTCCTCTGCTGACCAGCTATTTTTAGCTTGAACGTCCACTAGAATTAGATTTTTGAGCGTATCTGCAAACAATTCATCCTCTATAACGACAACAACCTCGGTATTTAAATTTTGTGATCGGGGGTCTAAATTATAGGTTCCAATAAAACTTACCTTTGAATCTATGACCATTGATTTTGCATGAATGGCAAAGATAGGCTGATTATTTTTTAGTATTGAATAACGCGTCATTAATGCTTTTTGCGCATCAGGAAAGGCTTTATATTCAAAAATATGAATACCCATGTCCATTAGCTCTGACTTTTGATTTTTATAACCACTAAATGCTTGTAAATTATCGGTTGATACCAATGAATTTGTACTGATTATTATTTTAACGCCACGTTCAATCGCCTCTAAAAACAGTTTTTTTACTTGCTTTGATAAAATAAGGTATGGGGATTGTATAATAATTGATTTTTTTGCTTTACGGATATGTTCTGCAAGTAAAAAAGCTGTGTGGCTACCTGAAGAGAATGATTTTGGCTGATTATTTTTACCTGGAATATCACTGATAAAATCAATTTTTGTCCAAACTATCTCATTGATTAAACTAGATACAAATCTATCTAAGTCATTAATTATTTGCCGAATAACAGGTTCAAAATTATCTGCTGATTGAGCATATTGATGGAGCTCTGCATAAAGCTCTTGTACATTTGCATTATCATATTGCCCCATCGCTAATAACTGACGGTCATTAGCAAAACGCTGCATAACCGTTTGACTTAATGGGTGATTCCAAAAACGATTAAAGCTTTGCTCAACCTTTGTCACCACGCTCCCTACAATCAACACATCTCGGTCACGAAAATTATAGCTTTGATTGTAATCAAAATATTCATCAGCCATATTACGCCCACCGGTAATACTCACTTTAGAATCAACGGTAAATGTTTTATCGTGCATACGTTGATTAAACGCACGAAAGTCTTTGATCGCATTTACCATGCGCTCAAATAAGGTTGTACCAACAGAGTGTTGTGGATTATAGATTCGGATATGAATATTGGGATGAGCCGCTAGGGCGAGAAGTATGTTATCTGCCGTATCAATCAAAAAGTCATCAACAATAACCCTCACTTTTACACCGCGTTCAGCAGCCCGTAACAAGGATTCAGCCGCTAGGATACCAATGTTGTCACTACTCCAAATAAAGTATTGAACATCAATGGAATGAATTGCATGATCTGCCAGCCATGCACGGGCTATTAAGGCATCTTCTCCTTTATCTAAGAGCATGACACCACTTAACGGCTTATGCTTTGCTATTTGATGATCTAATATTGCTAACTGATGAGGGTTAGCAATGACCTTAGTGGTCAATAACAACGCAATGATAAAAACGAGCCAATAGTATTTAGTCATTCGTGATAGCCCAATAGGTATAGGTTATTTATTTATACTCAAAATAAGTTTCAAACATATCACCATTTGTCGAAATATCGAGTAATTGTAAGCTTGGAAGCTTATATAAAACATAAGCAGCCATCATCATAATTAATTTTGATCGTTTGCCATCTATGGCGGTTAATATTTTATTTCCGGCAATTTGGCAACGTTCCTCAACGGTAGGATTATCAACCCATTTTTGGCTCATTTGCCACCCTTTATCCATGTCTGTATCCATTTTATTAAAAAAATCAGTTGCCTGAGTTAGAATTTCATCTGGAACTTCTAATGATTGCAGTTGATCATCTATTCGAATATTAAGTATCATGTGTTATCTCAATTATTTAGTTTAACTTTATGCTTATCACTATTGATCAATTATTAAATCAACAGCAACTCAATACAATTCATCAGTTATTAACCTCGTCATCATTTATTGACGGTAAGTTAACCGCTGGATACAGCGCTAAGGCGGTTAAAAACAATCTTGAAATCAATGCTCAAGACCAAGTTAATGATGAGCTTAATAACATTATTATGAACGCCTTAGTTCGCAATTCTACTTTTAAACATGCTGCTTGGCCCAAAAAAGTGGCCGCACCTTTTTATGCTAAATATGAGTCAGGCATGGCGTATGGTGTTCATGTCGATGATCCGGTGATGGGTCACAACGGTGAGCTATACCGCTCTGATATATCAATTACCATCTTTTTGTCTAAACCGAGTGATTATGATGGCGGAGAGCTTACTATCATTAATCAGTTTGGAGAGCAGCCAATAAAACTGAATGCAGGTTCTGCTATTTTATATCCATCTTCAAGTAAACATTTTGTAGCCCCTGTGACCAAAGGAACGCGTTATGTGGCTGTTACTTGGGTACAAAGTGCAGTACGTGACCCTGCACAGCGTGAAATACTCTACGAGCTTAATAATGCGCGTAATGCGGTGTTAGCCGAACAAGCAAATAACGATACTAAAGATCAATTAAATGCTAGCTTTAACAATCTGGTTAGAATGTGGGCTGATATCTAATCTTGAACTCATAGAATACGACAGCTATTGAAGAGCGGAAGCACCTAAAATTTAAGGTCATTTCAGCTAAAAAAAAAGCCGCATAAGCGGCTTTTTTAACTAAACAGGCTTAAAGCTTATGGCTTAGAGCCTTTTTCAGCATGAGCCATATCAACTAACTCCATTGATAAATCTCTATATTTTTGACGGTAACCGTCTAAAACATCGCCTTCGTCAGGTGCATAATATTCTTTCATAGTCACGCCACCAGCGCGTTCTTTTACCATGAATGCTTTTTGCATTGCGATCATTTCTTGAATTTTTGCTAGCTTGTCGCTCATAATTTTTCCTATGTATTACTTAAGGTATTAATAAAGATGGTCTTACTATAGTTCAAACCATCAATAACGTCTCTATTACTAGAGAGGTAGGCTGCTTTAATAGCCGCCCTTTCTTGTGCTTTGAGGACACCCACCAATTTTAAGGCCTTGCTTAGAAGGCATACCAGGAAACATTTCATACATTTCCTTAGACTTCACTTTGCGACCCCATTTTTTTCCCATTTCTTTCATAATGCCGCGCTCATTAGGCTCATTGCCATCAATGACTTCAGCACGAACATAGCGAACAATATCCCAATGCTCTTCAGTCGCATCAATTTCTTCTTCTACAAAAATTGCTGCGGCAATATCTTCATTCCAATCGTTTATGTCAACTAAGTAGCCGTTGTCTGTTCTTTCTACTGATGATAAAGGCATAAATATTTCCTCAAAAGTTTATTACAAACAATGAACCTTATGTTCATTGCAATTAAAATATGCGCGATACTTTCCCATAAAAATATCCAAATGTCACCTATCCATAAGCAATAGAAAAACACAACAAGTCATTAAAACTTGTGAATACCAATTTTAATGCTTTGTAAGTTGTCACCCATAAATAAAAGGAGCATTGTCTTAAAATAGATCTATAGTCTCTATTGGATTTTATTTAATATAGTTTTAGCGGGGTTTAAAACATGAAGCACTTAACATTACTCATTTCTTTTTTATTCTTTACTACTGCTAGCATCGCCCAACAAAACAATAAGATACCCGCGCCTCAAATAGATCAACTTAAAGCGCCCTTATATTCACCCTTTGTTGAGCGCTACATATTAGATGAACTCAAGTCTTTACGTGTAGATCAAAACCATATTCGCATTGAGTTAGTCGAAAAAATGGCTGATTCTAAACTGAGTGCCGCTGATAGAGCCATTTCATATACCGCCGACACCACCAACAATATTTTTTATATCATTACTATTGCCGCCTCTCTTTTGGTTCTTTTAGGTTGGCGCTCATTAAGCGATGTTAAAAATAATATTGAATCAATTACCGCTGAAAAAATCGCTAAGCTAACCGATGAATACGAAAACCGATTAGACGAAATAGAACGTAAGGTTAAGAAGCGAACTGAGCTTATTATTGAAGCACAGCAAGAGATTGCAAACACTAATCTAGTGCATTCCTTATGGATGAGAGCAGGCCTAGAAAAAAGTGAACAAGAAAAAATTAGCATTTACGATCAAATTCTTGAGCTAAACCCTGAAGATATCGAAGCCTTAACTTATAAAGCGGATATTTTATTAGACCTTGATGAGGATAGCTGGTCTTTATCTCTATCTAATCAAGCCATTGAAATTGACCCTGAATATGCCTTAGCTTATTGGCAAAGAGCTTGCGCTAAAGCCAAATTAGATAAAGCAGAAGAGGCGGTTGCAGATATTAAATTGGCGCTTGAATTAACTGAATCACTAAAAGATGAAGTGATGAATGAAATTTATTTTGAAAACCTGAAAAGCTATCCATGCTTTAAAGAGCTAATGGGAACCGAGGAGCAACAAAGCGTTTAAGCGGATAAACTCGATGTCGCTGTCTATCCACAATAGTAAACGCTATTATTTTTTACTTATCTTGAGTTTTATTAACGGCCTCTATACCTTTATGCGGAAGAAAAATACCAAAGCCCTGTAACAAGCCTTCACCAATACCTTGCTCTTGCAATATTACTGATTCCTCTACATCTAAATCTGACAACATAATTTTTCGTGTCAATCGCTCACCACCCTCAAACTGATGTCTGACAATCAAACCACTCATCATTTTTTTAATTCTGATGCCTTTTTTAAGTAACTCTTGTTGCACCATTTCTAAAAAAGCAGACTCATCTTCTTCGCCTTGCGTATCAATATAGCGCGCAAAGATTGTGGTCATTTTGCTCAATATTTTTTTACTGTAATGACAGATTTCAATTCTGTGACCGCTAACCTCAAGTGTTTTGCCAACAAGTGCTGACAAATCATCAAATCGTGTGCTTGGAATACGCAAAGTTAATTTAGTGCGACACGATACATTCATTATGTCATCTGCCCCTGTTGGCCGAATCCAGCCATTAGCAGACTCTGCAACATGGACTTGATGTATCGCTGCACCCTGCTCTTCAGCCATCCAGGGTAAATATTTAATAATTTCTTGCGCTAAAGACTGGCCATGATGAATAGGTATAGTTTTACATTTAATTTTAAAAACAACATCAATGATATCTTCTGGCACTTTATAGACAGCGGAATCTTCTGTTTTTTCTTCCCAATACATATGATGACTACCTTATGGCTGTAAACGCTGCTTCTAGTTGATCTTCCCAATTTGACGGGGTATCAAAGTATGGTGGTTTTATATCCATTCTAAAAAAGCGCTCACCTTGTTTGCCATGCTCATTTAAAATATCTTTTAAATCATCAAAATATTGTAAATCTGGATTTTGCAATAACACTTCACTTAACCACAACATATGAACTCTCTAGCCTATTATTAAACCCAAATCCTCAGATAGAGAATATAAAAATGGCGCAACCACTTAATGCACCTAGCAAAACAAAAAAACCTCTCTTCACCAATAAGGTAACTACGAAGTTTTTTGTTTCACTAAGCACATCAAGCGATTACATTCTTTTCACACGCCTATCTGAGGGTTCGGGTTAAATGTTAATATAAATTCGATTATAATACCGAGCACGATAATACAACCTTTCCATACCTTCTTTATCCATAAAAGCAGTACGCTTATGTAACACGTTATTACATAACACTCCTTGACCCGCTTTTAACTTAAGACTTATAGATGGGGCCAAACTTGAGTTTATAAACTCATCCATGCAACTAAGTGCTTCTTGAGTCAAAGAGTCTTTAGCAAAGATAATATTTTTTTTTCGCATTGAATATCGCATTAACACGTCATGTTTTTGATTAATGACTTCGAAAATAGCGGTAGATGTTTCTGCCCGCATCAATTCACCGTCTTTACGATTCTCAGGAATAGTCATCACATTGGGTTGCATTAACGCCTCTATATATAAAGGATTTTGTTGCATTAAATAAATAAACACCTGATCGGGGTCGAGCAATGAATTAACACCGCCTTCATAAGCTGGCGTAGCGCAATGTAAAATAAAAGAATAAACCTTTTGTTGTTGAGAATTATAATACCCATCCGTATGCCAATTAATGGGTTTATTGGTATAGGGTATGTAAAAGGACTTAGCGTTTTGATTGTCGTCGAAGATTTTAGTCACCTTATCCTCATTGACACACAAATGTTTATCTGGCGTTGTCAAACCTAATTGAGAGCTAAAGTCTTGCAAAACTTGCTCTAAGTTATTTTGGCTATAATCGTAAACCACATAATTAAATTGACTCAAAGCATTCTTGATATCCGTTAACTCAGTAAATGATAGCGACGCCAAGGAAGATAGGTGAATAACGCTGAAATCGTCATAATTAACCGACTGCTTCACCCCTGCCCAACTTGAATAATGCTTATAATATGAGTACATGCTAAGAGTATAAGATGTTATTACAGAATAATTAAGACTTGAGTGGTATAAGTTTTTTATATATCCCCATGGTGGTAATCTTATTTGTAGAAACACCCCATTAGTGAAGTGGCAATTATTTTAAAATAAACTAGAATTACTGCACCTTGTAATAGTACAAGACCTTAATAACGTCAATTAACTGCTCTATTGGAGACTTAAAAAAATGGCAAAGTATCAAACACCAATGTTAGATGAACTAGAAAATGGTCCATGGCCTAGTTTCATTACTGGTATCAAGAATCTACGTGATAATCATCCAGACAAGCGCATCAACGAAGTAACAGACAGTCTTCTTGGTCAATTAGAGCATTCATATGAAACTCGTAAGGGTTACTGGAAAGGCGGAACAGTGTCGGTATTTGGTTACGGCGCTGGTATCATCCCTCGCTTCTCTGAAGTTGCTGCGCAATTTCCAGCTTCTAAAGAATTTCATACTTTACGTATTCAACCACCTGCTGGAAACCATTATTCAACAGCTTCTTTACGTAAGATGGCTGATAGCTGGGAAAAGCACGGTTCAGGTCTTGTTACTTTTCACGGTCAGACTGGTAACATCATGTTTATCGGTGCGACAACTATTAACACACAAAAATTCTTTGACGAAATCAATGATTACGGATGGGATTTAGGTGGTGCAGGTCCAGATGTACGTACAACAATCTCATGTATTGGTGCTTCACGCTGTGAGCAATCTTGCTTAGACGAGCAAAAAATTCACCGTGTTGTTACAAACAACTTCCAAGACGACGTTCACCGTCCTGCTCTTCCTTATAAGTTCAAATTCAAAATCTCTGGCTGTGGCAACGATTGTCAAAATGCTATCGAGCGTTCTGACTTTGCAATTATTGGTACATGGCGCGATGAGATGAAAGTTGATCAAGAAGCTTTCAAAGCATACCTAGGGACTAAAGGTAAAGAATACATTCAAGAAAACGTAATCTCACGTTGCCCAACTCAAGCAATTTCAATTGGTGATGATGATACATTCCAAATTGACAATCGTAACTGTGTACGTTGCATGCATTGCCTAAACGTATTACCAAAAGCGTTATCTCCTGGAGATGATCGCGGCGCAACTATCGCTATGGGCGGCAAGCGTACGCTTAAGATTGGTGATTTAATGGGAACAGTTATTATTCCTTTCCAAGCATTAAACACTGAAGAAGATTACGAAGAGATCGTAGAACTTGCTGAAGAAGTTATCGACTTTTGGGCTGAAAATGGACTTGAGCATGAACGTTGTGGTGAAATGATCGAGCGTATCGGTCTTGCTAATTTCCTTGAAGGCATCGGTGTAGAAGTTGATCCTAATATGATCAGCTCTCCACGTCAGTGTTCTTATGTTCGCTTAGACGAGTGGGACGAAGAAGCTGAAAAATGGTTTGAGAGAAAAGCTGAAGCTTAATTTCAAACACTATCCTTTGACTACGGGTCAGCATGTGCTGACACGTAGCTCACTTTAAATACAAATTCAAATTATCTTTTAGGAGATCAATTATGGCTGACGCTCCACGTCCCCCTATTGAGTCAGGTGTTCCTGACGGCTTTCAACACATGCACCCTGTTATGCGTAAAAACTACGGCAACTGGGCTTATCACGAAGATCCACAGCCAGGTGTTTTAAAGCACGTTGCACATGGTGGTGATGTAATCTATACAGTAAAATGTGCTACGCAGCGTATTTTAGATGTATTCACATTACGTTTATTATGTGACATCGGCGATGAATATGCTGATGGTGCTGTTCACTTTACACTTCGTTCAAACTTAGAGTATTTCGTTTCTGACGAAGCAAAAGTTCAACCATTAATCGACAAGCTTGAAGCTGAAGGTTTTGTTGTAGGTGGAACTCGTAACTCTATTACTTCTTTGTCTCATACACAGGGTTGGTTACATTGTGACATTCCTGGTACTGATGCATCAGGTGTTGTTAAAGCAATGATGGATGAGTTAATAGACGAATTCAAAAACTGGAACATGCCTAACCGTGTTCACATGACAACATCTTGCTGTCAAATTAACTGTGGTGGTCAAGGCGACATCGCAATCAATGTTCAGCACACTAAACCACCAAAAATCAATCACGATCTTGTTGGTAATGTATGCGAGCGTCCTTCTGTTGTTGCTCGCTGTCCTGTTGCTGCGATTCGTCCAGCTATGGTTGATGGCAAGCCCTCACTAGAAGTTGATGAGAAAAAATGTATTTGTTGTGGTGCTTGTTTCCCACCTTGTCCTCCTATGCAAATTAACGATGCTGAGCATTCAAAATTAGCGATATGGGTTGGTGGTAATCACTCTAACGCACGTGCTAAGCCTAGTTTTCAAAAGTTAGTTGCTGCTGGCATCCCCAACAATCCACCACGCTGGCCTGAAGCGACTGCGATTGTTAAGAAAATCTTAAACACCTATAAAAATGATGCGAAAGATTGGGAACGTATGAATGATTGGATTGATCGTATTGGGTGGCCTCGTTTCTTCGAACTCACTGAATTACCATTCACAAAGTTCCATATTGATAACTGGCGTGGGGCTAGAAACAGCCTAAATGCTTCTACCCACATTCGTTTCTAATCAATTAGGATTTTTATAAATAATGAATTTTTCAATTCAAATTAATGAAGGGCCGTTCACCCATCAAGCTGCTGATACTGCATACCAGTTCACTAAAGCAGCGTTAGAGAATGGACACGAAGTGTTTCGTGTCTTTTTCTATCACGATGGTGTGAATAACGGCACTATGTTCCCAGTTCCACCACAAGATGATCGTAATGTTCAGGCCTTATGGTCAGAACTTGCTGAAAAACATGACTTAGATTTAGTAATTTGTATTGCTGCGGCTCAACGTCGCGGCATTATGGATGCTGATGAAGCAAAGCGTCATGCTAAAGGCTGTTCAAATGTTGCCCCTAAATTCCGTATTTCTGGATTAGGTCAACTCATTGAAGCCGGCATTACATCTGATCGTTTAATGGTTTTTGGAGATTAATAGATATGGCTACTAAAAAGTTTGTCTATGTCAATAGAAAAGCACCTTACGGTACTGTTTATGCGCTTGAGTCATTAGAGGTTGTATTAATTGCTGCTGCTTTTGAACAAGAAGTTCAGCTAATTTTTATGGACGATGGCGTTTATCAGTTAACTAAAGGGCAGTCTACAGATGGTATTGGAATGAAAAACTTTTCCAAAACCTATGCTGCTTTAGGTGATTATGATGTGAATCAAATTTATGTTTGTAATGATTCATTAGCTGAGCGTGGTTTAACAGCTGATGATCTTCAAGCATTAGTTTATGAAGATGAAGATGATGATTGGGCTGAAAAGAGTTCAATGAATTTTTGCACTAAAGCTGAACTGGCTGATCTTATTGATCAAGCTGAAGTTCTATTAAATTTCTAGGAGTTAAAGATGGCTACATTACACACAGTAAATAAATCACCTTTCGATAAAAACTCTTTAGATTCATGTCTTAGCGTTGCTAAGGCTGATAGCTCAGTTTTATTCATCGAAGACGGTGTTGTTGCAGCGATTACTAATACCGCTGCAGCTGACAAACTCACTTCTGCCATGTCTAACGGCCAAAGCATTTATGTTTTGGGTGGCGACTTAGCAGCACGAGGTTTATCTGAAGACCGTCTTTTGGACGGTGTTAAAGTGGTTGATTATGCAGGGTTTGTACAACTTGCTGTTGATCATGACAGAGTACAAAATTGGTTGTAACTCTTTAAAGTTACAGCATTAAACTTTTTTACTTTTTTTAATTTTTTTTGGAGAAATACCATGGCTACAATAAATGTAAACGGCAAGGAACTTGAAGTTGACGAAGAAGGCTACTTAACCAACCTTAATGAATGGACTCGTGATGCAGCAGCAATCTTAGCTGAAACTGAAGATGCAACTTTAACTGATGCTCATTGGGACGTTATTGACTTTTTACGTGAATATTACGAAGAATATCAAATCGCTCCAGCAGTACGTGTATTAACTAAAGCAATCGGCAAGAAGCTTGGTAAAGACAAAGGCAATAGCAAGTATTTATATGAGCTATTCCCTTACGGCCCAGCTAAGCAAGCATGTAAGTATGCTGGTTTACCAAAGCCAACTGGTTGCGTTTAATAGTCTAACTATTAAGTAATACCATATAAAGAGGTTGGCATTTGTCAGCCTCTTTTATTTCTATCTTGTAACAACCTTCTAAGCCCTTAGAGATTTTTTTACAATGAGCACTTTTTTTGCATTATTATTTTGGTTCTCCACGGTTGTTTTAGTCGTCGGATTAGCTTTTCGTATCAAGTTATATTGGGATACCCCAGCACCTTTAAAAATTCCTACAACCCCTGCTCCTACCACCCAAACAGGTGTTGTTTTAAGAATGGCACGCGAAGTCGTGTTATTTGAAAGTCTTTTCAAATCTAACAAATGGATCTGGCTCTTTGGTTGGATGTTCCATATGTCATTATTCGTCGTTTTAGCACGTCACATTCGTTATTTTCAAGATGATCCTTGGTTTTGGGTAGTCATCATTCAGCCTTTTGGTAAATATGCCGCCTTCACCATGGTCATTGGCTTAGCTGGTTTATTAGTACGTCGTATCGTGGTTGATAGAGTTCGCTACATCTCTGCGCCTTCCGACTTTCTTATGGTCATCATGCTTGGTTTTATCGGTATCAGTGGTTTAATGATGCAGTATGTTGTTCCTACTGATATTACCTCTGTTCAGGTATTCTTCACCGGCTTAATGGGCTTTACTATTAACGAATTACCTTTTAGCGTTCCTTTAATCGTTCATCTATCTTTGGTTGCGATTCTCATGCTGATTTTTCCATTCAGTAAATTACTGCATGCCCCGGGAATCTTTTTTAGTCCTACTAGAAACCAAATAGATAACCCCCGTGAAAAACGACATATTGTTGCTTGGGCAAAAGAACTAGAAAATAAAGATTAAGGTTTAAGAGAATTTAATTATGGCAAAAGTAACGTTTGAAACTCCAGAAGTTAAAGCGCATATAGAAATACCTAAGTATATCCCTGATTCAATGAAATCCTCTGGGCCGTTCATTGGCAAGGAAGTTCACAACGAACCTTTAGGTTTTCCTGGTGAATTAGTAGATGGTTGGGAAGAAAAAGCCGTTGAAGAAATGGGTAACATGGTTAATAAATACCGTGGTTTACGTGTTTTCTTAGACTCCTGTGTAAAATGTGGTGCTTGTACTGATAAATGTCATTACTACTTAGGTTCTTCTGACCCTAAAAACATGCCTGTTGCACGTCAAGATTTATTCCGTTCTGTGTATAGACACCACCACACACCTGCTGGAAAATTTTTGAGTAAGTTTGGCTTAGGCTCTTTAATTGGCGCCAAGAAAATGGACAAAAGCGTTCTGGATGACTGGTATAACTACTTTCACCAGTGTTCAGAGTGTCGTCGCTGCTCTGTTTACTGTCCTTATGGTATAGACACAGCTGAAATCACGATGGCTGCCCGTGACATAATGGCGAAAATAGGCCAAGGCTCTAAATACAGCAACGAAATTATTGCTAAGGTTTATAAGATTGGTAATAACTTAGGCTTACCAGAACCTGCATTAAAGAACACCTTAGAAGGCTTAGAAGAAGACATTGAAGATGAAACAGGTCTGAAAGTTGAATTGCCTTTAGACCGTAAAGGTTGCGATGTTTTATTAGTGACTCCTTCTGCAGATTTCTTCGCGGAGCCTCATGTTGATGGTTTAATGGGTTACGCTAAAGTTTTCCACGAATCTGGTGTGACTTGGACGTTAAGTTCTCATGCCTCAGAAGCAGCCAACTTTGGTTTATTTATCGGTAGCTACGAAAATATGCGTAAAATATCACTGCGTATTCGTGATGCGGCTAAAGAGCTAGGTGTCAAACGTATTATTTATGGTGAATGTGGGCATGCTTGGCGTGTTGGTTATAGTTTTTTAAATACCCTTGCTGGGCCTTTTGACTTCTTAGATCAAAACTACCCTATTCCACAGCATATCTGTGAGTTTACTCATGACCTTATTAAAGAAGACAAATTAAATTTTGATCCTTCTGTTAATGATGACATGACCTTAACCTTTCACGATTCCTGTAACGTCGCTCGTGCGTCACGCATGGGTGATAAACCCGGTGGTCAATTTACTATCCCACGCGACATTATAAAAACAGTGTGTAACAACTATGTCGATATGGCAAAGGATACCATTGGTGAAGGCACTTACTGTTGCGGCGGCGGTGGCGGCTTATTAACCGATGACTTAATGGAAGTTCGTGTTAAGGGTGCTATGCCTCGAATGACTGCTCTATCGCATGTTGTGGAAGAAGAAGGTGTTACCCATATGGCCGCTATCTGCGCCATTTGTAAATCTCAATTTACTAAGGTTCTTCCTTATTATGGCATGGGCATGGATATGATTGTCAGTGTGCATCAATTAGTGAGTAATGCCATAATCTTAACTGGTCAAACCAGCGAAGAAGAACGCGAAGCGATTGCAGAAGCTGAAGAAGCTGAAGCCGCAAAAGCTAAGGCAGATGCCGAAATTACTGATGCTAAATCTTAAATAGGTCTAGCAATGAACAACAAATTTTTAATGAATTCTTTTTTTCCAGTGACTTTTTTTCAAAAGAAAGGCCCAAATCACGGAGTATAACTTTATGTCTACAACAACAAATGAAATGAACACTAATTTAACCTTCAGAAAGTATGAAGATGGTGATCATGAATATAAAAAAATGAACGACCTAATTTTTGAACAGGATAAGACTTATAAATGTCCTACTTATGTTCACCGTACACCACCTTGCCAAGGCAGCTGCCCTTCTGGTGAAGACATTCGTGGCTGGTTAGATATTGTACGTGGTATAGAAATGCCGCCTGAAGGCACAACAATGCAAGAATATGCATTTCAACGCTCTACAGATGCTAACCCTTTCCCTTCTATGATGGGTCGTGTCTGTCCTGCTCCTTGTGAAGATGGTTGTAATCGTAACAATGTTGAAGATTTTGTTGGCATCAACTCTGTCGAGCAATACATCGGTGATACAGCGAATGCTGAAGGCTTTAAATTTGATAACAGCGCTAAAATGACGGGCAAGAAAGTTGCTATCGTTGGCGGCGGCCCCGCTGGTTTAGCGGCTGCATACCAATTACGCCGCATGGGGCATGCGTCAACGGTTTTTGATGACCATGCAGAACTAGGCGGTATGTTTAAATATGGTATTCCTGGTTACAGAACACCTCGTGATTTTTTAAACCCCGAGATTCAACGCATTATTGACATGGACGGCATTGACGTTCAATTAAACACTCGCGTCGGCAAAGACGTTGCAGTTGCCGATTTAGAAAAAGATTATGATGCCATTATCTGGGCATTGGGTTGCAAATCAGGCCGTGCATTACCAGTGCCTGGTGCCGACGCTCCAAACTGTGTATCAGGTGTTGCATTTTTAGAATCATTTAACAAAGGCGACATGCACGTAACGGCTGAAAGAGTTGTTTGTGTCGGTGGTGGTGATACGTCTATTGACGTGGTCTCTGTTGCACGTCGTTTAGGTAAAATTGATACCTTACCAGAAGATCAATTACCTGAACATGTTATCGGTGGTTATGTCGCACACGACTCAGCATTATCTGCTGCACGTGACGGCGCTACGGTAACACTGACTTCATTATTTAGTCGTGACGATATGACAGCTTCTGAGCATGAAGTTGACGATGCGCTTCGTGAAGGTGTTTCAATCCATGATGGTGTTATGCCAACTGAAGTTATTTTAGATGAAAATGGTCGTGCCACAGCACTTAGAATGGTTAAGTGTAAAATGGAAGATGGCCGTCCTGTTGCTGTCGAAGGTTCTGAATATGAAATTGAATGTGACTTAATTGTTTCTGCGATTGGCCAATCAGGTGATTTAGAAGGTTTAGAAGAGTTTGATAATGGTCGTGGCTTAATTGACGCGGATAAATTCTATCAAGTCCCTGGTAAGCAAGGTCACTTCGTTGCTGGCGATATTATCCGCCCTCACCTATTAACAACTGCTATTGGCCAAGCTTCAGTTTGTGCTGAAACTGTTAATAATTACTTAAAAGATGCTGAAAACACAAAACGCCCTAAAGTTGATGTTCATCACTTTGACCTATTAAACAAGCTGACAGAAGCTGGTTTAGACGTCTCTGATTTTGATGCAACTGATGGAGACCAGCGTGGAACAGACTCTGAAGATTATGCTATTCATAACTATGAAGATCGCTCTTCTCAAGAGATTATTTCTCATGAACGTTTATTTTTAGGTCATTTTGCATACGAAGAACGTAATATTCGTGATCAAATTGTACCTTCTTCTGAAGAAGTCTTAGGTCACTTTGAAGATCGTCTTGTCCCGTTATCTGAAGAGCAAGCGGTTAGCGAAGCGGGACGTTGTATGAGCTGTGGCATGTGCTTTGAGTGCGATAATTGTGTTATCTATTGCCCACAAGATGCTGTTTTTCGTGTTAAGAAAGACGAGAAAACATTAGGCCGTTATGTGGATACTGACTACACACGTTGTATTGGTTGTCATATTTGTGCTGATGTGTGCCCAACTGGCTACATTGACATGGCGCTTGGCGAGCACTAAGAGCTAATCCTTAAGACTATTGAAAGCCTAACTTTTGTTAGGTTTTCTACTTTTATCTAACTGGAGATATTTGTGAATTTAAAACAAATAACATCATTTATTGCTTTAGTAGCCTTAGCTGTTTCAAGCCAACTATTTGCTGCAAGTAATTTTCAAGGCCCTAGTCGTGATGCCAATGGCAAGGTTGTACCAACACCTAGAGGTGAGCATTGCGTTGAAGAAACAAGTTATATGCGTGCCAATCACATGAACCTACTGCTGCATAAACGTGATGAAACGGTACAAAAAGGCATTAGAACTAAAAAACATAGATTAACAGAATGCATTGATTGTCACGTAACTCCTGCTGAAGATGGCGTAACAGCACGTATTTCAGATGAAGACAGTAAACATTTTTGTGCCACTTGTCATATAGCCACTGCTGTCACTTTAGATTGTTTTGAGTGTCATGCTGACCGCCCTGTTTCTAGTTTTAAAAAGACTGAAAAAGATAAGATTTTAGATATTCTTTCACATATAAAACCATTTAAACCTCATGCTTTGATCAATAGTCAAGAAGGTAATTTATAATGAGCGAATCATCACCAAGCACCAATAAAATTAATCAATACCGTCGTTCCTTCATGGCTGCTTCTGGTGTTGCTGTCGCTGGCTTAACGCTCGCTCCTGGGCTTATTTTAAATAGCGTCCAAGCGAAACCTGCTGCAGATGCAGTCACAAGTAAAAATCGTTGGGGCTTATTAATAAACACTAATAAATGTAGTGATGGCTGCACCAAATGCGTCACCGCTTGTAATGACGAACATGGCTTAACACCAAAACATGGTGAATTAACGGATGCACAGTGGATTCGTAAAGTAACCCTTAAAAATAAATCGACAGGGCATGTTGTGAATATGCCTATGATGTGTCAACACTGTGAAAATCCACCGTGTGTCGATGTTTGTCCAACAGGCGCTTCTTTTAAACGTGACGATGGCATTGTTTTAGTCGATAAGCATATCTGTATAGGCTGTCGTTACTGCATGATGGCTTGCCCTTATAAAGCACGTAGCTTTATCCATGAAAAACTGACTGACCAAATGCCTCATGCTCCACGCGGTAAAGGCACAGTAGAATCTTGTACTTTATGCGTGCATAAAGTCGACAATGGTGACGGTAGCACAGCGTGCTCTGAAGCGTGTCCTAGCCAAGCAATTACCTTTGGTGATTTAAATGACCCTACTTCTGCCATCTCTATTGAGCTAGCAAAAAATGGTGGTCGTCAACTTCGAGCTGAGCTAGGTCTTAATACTGGCGTTCGTTACCAAGGTTTATAGGATTACACATGAAAAATATACGTTATACAGCAATCGATGGTAACTCTAGCAAATTTATGATGCTGGTTGGTGGGATTTTATTCCTCATCCTATTGGGCGCTTTTGCATTTTTGACCGTTGAACATCATGGTCATTATATTACCGGTATGGATAACCAAATCATCTGGGGTATTCCTCATGTATTCGCAATTTTCCTAATCGTTGCCGCTTCTGGAGCGCTTAATGTCGCTTCTATTGCCTCTGTCTTTAATAAAAAAGCTTATAAGCCCTTAGCCAAGCTTTCGGCAGTCTTATCTTTAGCCTTACTTGCTGGTGGTTTAGCGGTTCTATTACTTGATTTAGGTCGAGCAGATCGTTTAATCGTAGCTATTACTTACTACAACTTTAAGTCAATTTTTGCTTGGAATATTATTCTCTATTCTGGTTTTTTTGTTATCGTTGGCATCTATCTTTGGACTATGCTGGATTGGCAAGTCGAAAAATATAAACGCATTGCAGGTACTGCTGCCTTTATTTGGCGTCTTGTCCTGACGACAGGTACTGGCTCTATTTTTGGTTTTTTGGTAGCACGTCAAGCTTATGATGCCGCTATTATGGCTCCTATGTTTGTCATCATGTCTTTTTCCTTTGGCCTAGCAGTCTATTTACTGGTACTTATGGCCACCTATAACTGGACGAATCGCCCTCTTGGTGATGCCATTATTACTCGTTTAAAAAACCTTTTAGGTGTATTTGTTGCCGCCGTGATGTATTTCACTTTGGCTTATCACTTAACTAATTTATATGCTACCGAGCATCATGGTGTTCAAGCCTTTATTTTAGCGGGAGATAACATTTACACCGCACTATTTTGGTTTGGTCAAATCTTAATCGGTGGTGTCTTACCGCTATTAATTTTATATTGCCCAAGACCCTCTAAAAGCCGTGCTATGATCGCTTTAGCCGCTATCATGATTATAATTGGTGGCATGAGTCAGCTGTATGTTCTCATCATTGGTGGTCAAGCTTACCCTATGACGTTAGTGGCTGGTTACGAAGCAAGCAGTACTTTCTCTGATGGTGTAGTAGCTTCTTATACGCCTAGTATTTGGGAAATTATGCTAGGCCTTGGTGGTGTTGGTATTGCATTATTTATCGTCACTTTTGCCTTAAAGCTTTTCAGCCTTATCCCTGAAGATCTTTCTGATAAAATGGCTGACCCTCATCACAAATAAACTTTAATATTATAAAACTAAAAACGCCTGATTTTTATCAGGCGTTTTTGTTTGCATCATAAGAAAATGTCTCAATTTTATATATCAGCGGCTCATAAATCATCGGGTAAAACGACTATCAGTATCGGTTTGTCTGCGGCTTTAAGTGAACATTACAACGTTCAAGTTTTCAAGAAAGGCCCTGACTATATTGACCCTATGTGGTTACAACAAGCCAGTGGCCAGCCTGTCTATAATTTAGATTTTTATACCTCGTCTAGTGACTATATTTTAAAGCAATATTTAAAATATCAACAACAATCAGAAATCACGCTTATTGAAGGTAACAAAGGTTTGTTTGACGGTATCAATGTTGATGGTACTGATTCGAATGCCGCTATGGCAAAGTTATTAAATACCCCTGTCGTTTTGGTGTTAGATACCCAAGGCATCTCTCGCGGTATTGCGCCATTACTGCAAGGCTATCTTGGCTTTGATGATGACATTCAATTTTCAGGCGTTATTCTTAATAAGGTAGCTGGGAGTCGCCATGAATCTAAACTCATTAATGCCATAGAAACCTATACAAACTTACCTATTTTAGGCTCAATTTATCGTGATAGTCAGCTTGAAATTAAAGAACGGCACCTTGGTTTAGTACCTAATACCGAAATAAATGAAACATCTTCAAATTATATTAATAATCTAAAAAAGGCCGTTTCTAATGGTGTTAATTTAGATTTTTTTACTAAAGATATCCATAAAATTCAACCTTTAGTTATCAATACAAAACCCACCAAACTCAGAATTGCCATAGCTAAAGACCCCGCATTTGGTTTTTATTATGCCGATGACTTAGCTTATTTTAAAAACCAAGGTGTTGATTTAGTTGAATTTAACACCTTAATTGATAAACAATTGCCAAGCAATATAAATGGCTTAATCATTGGCGGTGGCTTTCCTGAAACCCACCTAAACCCATTAACGACTAATCGTTCATTAATGGAAGATATTAAGCATAAGATAATTTTAGGCTTACCCAGCTATGCTGAATGCGGTGGTTTAATGTATTTATGTCAATCCATCGAATATAATGGTGAGACCAAACCAATGGTCGGCGTCATTGACGAACACGTGCTAATGCACACCAAACCTAAAGGACGCGGTTATATCAAGATCAAATCAACACCGAAACATCCTTGGAAACCGAAACAATCGGTCTTTACTGGCCATGAATTTCATTATTCTTCCTTGAAATCAGATGCTAAGGACTCCATATTTGCGTATTCTATGATGCGTGGTACGGGTATTAACCATCAAAATGATGGTATTGTATTACACAACTTAATTGCAAATTATTGCCATTTACGACAAACCGACAAATGTCATTGGATAGATAATTTTATTTCATTCATTCAACAAAAAAATATAGCCTTATGATCCATATCACAGAAACAGCGGCCGAACAGATTATACAATCAGGTTCGCAATCAGGAATTGCTCAATCTACATTACGTATTGCTGTAAAAAAGAATGATGATGGTAGCTTTCATTATGCTATGGGCTTTGATGATGCCATTGCTGATGATGATCATAATTTTGAATGTAATGGCGTTAACCTCATTGTTTCTCCAAAAAGTGTTGAACTTGCGACTGGCATGACGATAGATTTTGTTGAACTTGAAAAAGAACAGTTTAATTTTATCTTTATGAATCCCAACGACCCTGCTTACATTCCGACTAAAGAATAAGATCCGAGTCAATGAGCAAAACTACTGACACAAGCCCATCATTTCAGTTACCGCTCAAATTTCATGCCCAAATGAATGATTTTCAAAGAATTATTTATTGTTTATTTAACTGTAGACTCGTCAGTTATTTATTCATAATTTTTATTATTTTTGCGGCACTATTCGTAACCCTTTTATTTAGTACTGCTCAACTCAATGATCATATTATTTTAACCGCTTCAGTTTTATTTTTTGCAGCATTAGTTGCCTTACTTTTGACCTCTAAACTTGTTTGGAACAATTATATAAAACCCATACAAGAACTAGAAATTTGGGGTCAAAAAATAAGAAGTGGTGAGCTGGATTATAAAATGCCATTGCCTAAACATGGTGAATTAACTCAAGTTTCAGATGACCTAAACGATTTAGGTACCATGCTGCATCATTTAGCAAAAGATACCGATAAGCAACTTCAAGAACATACCCAATATACAGTTCAAAAAACACAATCCTTATCAATACTTTATGATATAGCCGCCAGCATTAATACTTCAAATGATTTAAATGATTTATTAAAACGTTTTTTAAATACACTCACTCAAATTTTATCGGCTCAAGCTGGCGCTGTTCGATTACTGAATACTGATAACCAAATGGAATTAGTCGCCAGTTTAGGCTTTGATGATGATTTAATTAAAAAAGAAAAGCTTTTGCCCGCTGATAGCTGTGCCTGTGGCTTAAACGAATCAACTGATGCTGTGTTTTTTCAAGAAAATCTATTACCTTGTGGTAAGAGAGTGGGTCATAAATTTTTTAAGAAAAACATTGGCTTGCTTGTTGTTCCGCTTAAATATCAAGGTAAAATATTAGGCGTTTATAATTTGTTTATTGATTCTAGTTTAGATATAAACAGTAATGATTACATTGATTTATTTACCAGTATTGGCAATCATTTAGGTATGGCAGTTGCTAAAGCCCGCTTAGACGAAGAATCCACCAATCTATCTATCATGCAAGAACGGAATCGTATCTCTTATGAATTACATGATTCTTTAGCCCAAACCTTAGCCAGTATCCGCTATCAAGTACGCGTCTTAGATGAAATATTACATCAAAGTGATGAGGCAGGCACATGGCAACAATTAGAAAAAATAGAAAGTGCAGTCGATTATGCTAACTCTGAATTACGTGGTTTAATTGCGCACTTCCAAGCCCCTATTCGAAAACAAGCTTTGGTACCTGCTATCCAAGACTTAGTAAAACGCTTTAGGGCAGAAACCGATATTCATATCTTCTTTCAATATACCATGAAAGAGCCGCTCAATTTAAGCGATGAAACACATTTAGAAGTCACCCGAATTGTTCAAGAAGCACTGACTAATATTCGTAAACACAGCCAAGCTGATGTTGCTCGTATTATGATGCAAATAAAAGAAACTGACCGTTTGCATATTTTAATTGAGGATGATGGCATAGGTTTACCAGAAACAATTGAGCAATCTGCTCCTGGTCTTCAAATTGGTTTAACCAGTATGAAAGACCGTGCCAAACGCCTTAATGCCTCATTAACTTTCGAAAGTGAAGAAGATGAAGGCACACAAATTAAATTAGAAGTAAATCTAGAGTCACCAACACCTAAACAATCTGTTAATATTGACACAAATTTTCAACTGACAAGCTTATGAACCTACGCGTAATTTTAATTGACGACCATACCCTTTTTCGTGAAGGGCTTGAAGGACTACTATCGAGAAGAGAAATCGATGTGGTTGCTTCTGTCAGTAATGGCCAAGAAGGCATAGAAAAAGCTGAAGAGCTTAAGCCAAACATTATTTTATTAGACATGAGGATGCCCGAATTGAATGGCATTGATGTTCTATTAAAACTAAAAAAATCTGGCTTAGAAATGCCCATAGCTATGCTCACAACCAGTACTGAAGAGAAAGACATTGTCGATTCTTTACGAGGCGGTGCTAAAGGCTATCTTCTAAAGGATATGGAGCCAGACCTTTTAGTGGTTGCTTTACGTGATATCGTAGCGGGAAAGACCGTTGTAGCACCAACCTTAGCCGCTGTTTTAGCTAAAGTTATTCAAGGTGATATCCCTGACGAACATGAAGTCAAAAGCCCATTTGATGGTCTTACTCCTAGAGAAACCGAAATTTTAGGTTTATTGGCCGAAGGTCAAAGTAATAAAGTTATTGCGAGAAATTTAGGTATCTCTGACGGTACCGTAAAACTTCATGTTAAAGCCATTTTACGTAAATTAAGTGTTCACTCACGAGTTGAAGCGGCTGTACTTGCCGTTGAACACGGTTTAAAAAAAGGTAGTATTAGATAATATAGATTGATGCAAATTTTTAATAAACATCTATACTTTTAGTTGAATTCAACAAAGGACAAAAAAAAATGATAAAAATGAAGAACCTTTTAGCAACGGCAGCCATCGTATTAACAGCAAATATGGCTATTTCTACTACTGCAAATGCTTTTTTCTGGCCTGAAAGCCAAAACTGGAATAATCCAAATGGATGGAGCAACAGCGTCAACGTTCCTAATTGGAACAATGGCCCAGGTTGGAATAACAATGGTCCAAGTTGGGGCCCTTACGGTAATGGTAACGGAAGTAGCAATACTCCTTGGGGCGGTAATAGCATGCCTTGGAGCAGTAATGGTAATGGTTCAAACATGCCATTTAACAATGGAAGCATGCCTTGGAACAACAGCGGCAATGGTTCAAGCATGCCATTTAGTAACGGAAATATGCCTTGGAGTAATAACAACAATAGCAATGGCTCTAGCTTTCCTTTTAATAATGGCAGCATGCCTTGGAATAACAATAGCAATAGCAATAATGGAAGCAACGGCAATAATTCAAACTTCCCTTTTAGCAATGGAAACATGCCGTGGAGTAATAACAACGGTAATGGCTCTAGCTTTCCTTTTAGTAACGGGAATATGCCTTGGAGCAGTAATGGCAGCAACGGCTCTAGTTTTCCATTCAGTAATGGCAACATGCCGTGGAGCAACAACAGTGGTAATGGTAGTGGTAATAACTGGAGCATGCCTTGGAACAACAATGGCAATGGTTCAAATTGGAGCACACCAAATTTTGGTTTTAATTCTGATAATGGCCCTAGTTTTGGTAACAACAATACAGCAGCGCCACAACAGGCACCGGCTGCTGCACCCGCAGCACCTGTTACTGCACAGTAAGTACTAAGTCGTTCTTATTTTAAAGCCACTATCTTTGATAGTGGCTTTTTTATGCCCGTAACTTAAATTTACTGATTATCAGTCATAATAACAATGATATGAAGTCATTGTTATTTCATCAAATATCAATTTAAACAATCTAATGAAAACATTTAACGACCTTGTCAGCGACAGCTTGTCACATATCCAAGAAATAATGCCTTGGGATTTAGAAGAAAAATTAGAATCAAATCATAAGCTATTGATTGTTGATATTCGAGAAAGAGATGAATTTAATGCCATGCATATTAATGGCTCTATTCTAGCGCCCAGAGGAATTTTAGAATCTTGCTGTGACTATGATTATGACGAAACCATTCCAAAGCTGGCCTCTGCTAGAGACTCTGAGGTAATTGTTGTTTGTCGTTCTGGTAACCGTAGTGCTTTAGCCGTCTTGACGATGCAATTGATGGGTTATAGTCATATAAGCTCACTTAAAACCGGTTTAAAAGGTTGGAATGAATATGATCAACCATTAATTAATAAAGACAATAATGAGGTTGACCCCGATGATGCGGATACATTTTTTAATACGCTATTAAGAGATGAGCAAAAATCACCCGTTTAATATTAATCTTCAAGCTTATCCATACAGACGCGTGCGGCATGGTTCAGGTCACGCAGAGGACGTAAGCAATTTATAGAGGTGGGTCTATAGATCGTAACGTTTTCGGTCTTTACGTCGCTTACCAGACTGTTGACTCACGACGCCCACAAGGTCATCACAGCCACCTTTTAAAACAATTTCAGGATGACCACTTTCAATCGCTCTTAAGACATACTGATCATTTTCTAAAAATAACTGACGCAATATATATTCATCATTATTTTCTCCAATGGCTGCGACCACATAGCATTCATTTTTTACTGTGCCACCTGGGTCGATCACAATGACATTGCCATGGATAAATTCAGGCATCATGTCGTCACCAAGCACTTGTAGCGCAAATGGCTCACTGGCACCACAATTGCCCATGTCTGCATCAATTTGAATTCCTGCTATTTCTGCCATGCTGATTACCTATTCTAATGAAGCCTAATGTGATGTTTCTATATTGGGTTTAACAAGCATAAAACAATCCTATGCTTCATCACTAGCATCAGTTTTTACAGATTCTTTTTCTTTTTGCTGTAATTGCCACATAGAATGATAATGGCCTTGGCTGTCTAATAATTCGTCATGAGTGCCTTGTTCTATAATGTCACCCTTATCTAAAACAATAATTAAATCGGCATCAATTACCGTTGAAAGGCGATGAGCAATGACTAAGGTTGTTTTATTGTTCGCTAAGGCACTTAATGATGACAAAATATTATTCTCAGAATGGCTGTCTAAACTTGATGTCGCTTCGTCAAACACTAATATTTCGGGGTTTTTAAGTAACACGCGGGCAATCGACACACGCTGTTTTTCACCACCCGATAATTTTAAACCACGTTCACCCACAATGGTGTCATAGCCCTCAGGTAACTGCATAATAAAGTCATGAATATCTGCTAATTTAGCGGCTTGATAGACATCGTTGATAGTTGCTTTCAGGTCAGCATATTGAATGTTATATAAAATAGTATCATTAAATAAAACAGTGTCTTGCGGAACAATACCAATGTGGTTTCTTAAGCTAGTTTGCTTTAAGTCTACTATGTTTTGACCCGCAATAGAAATTGCACCGTTAGTAATATCATAAAAACGAAATAACAACCGCGCAATGGTTGATTTACCTGAGCCAGATGCCCCAACAATGGCCAGTTTTTGACCGCTTTTAATTTCAAAATTAATATCTTTTAAAATATCTCGATTATCTTCATAATTAAAATTAACCGATGAGAATTTTACCGTAGCATTTGAGCTATTAATCGCTAATGCTTTAGCATTTTTGGCATCTTTAATTTCAATCGGTGTTTCTAATAAATTTATCGCGTTATCCATATCGGCTAGTGCATATTTTAACGAACGATAAATAATCCCTAAAAACCCTAATGGAATAAAAAGCTGCAACATCATGGTATTTACCAAGACCAAGTCACCCAATGTCATCGTACCGTCTACCACGCCTTGCGCCGCATAAAACATAATAAAAGTAACGCCAACAGCAATAATAATGCCTTGACCAAAATTTAATAAAGACATGGTTGACTGACTTTTTACCGCTGCATTTTCCCATCCTTGCATGGTTTTTTCATAGCGGTTTATTTCGAGCGATTCATTATTAAAATACTTAACCGTTTCATAGTTAATTAGGCTATCCATGGCTTTGCCATTGGCTTGCGAATCTAAGGCATTCATTTCATGGCGATAGTGCATGCGCCATTCGGTTAAAAAGAAAGTAAATGAAATGTAAGTTACCACAGTGACGACAATAATTACGGTGAAGTGATTGTCATATTGCACACCCAATATGGTTGCCACCAAAATAAACTCGGCAAAGGTCGGAATGATATTAAAAACCAGATAATTGAGAATAGAGCTAAAACTTTGAGCACCACGCTCCATATCACGCGATATTGCCCCTGTATTTCGCTCTAAATGAAAGCGTAGAGACAAATTATGAATATGGCGCATAGTCGATACAGATAAGCTATTCATTGCGTGATACCGCACTCGTGCAAATATCACATCTCGCAGCTCATTAAAACCAGAATTCATTAAGCGCAAAAAACCATAGGCCAATAATAAAATAACGGGCAATACAATGGCCTGCTCGTTTTGGCTTTTATCTAAACCATCTACAATAAACTTTAACAGAATGGGCACGCCAACCATGGCAAGCTTAGAGATGATTAAGCAACTAAGGGCAAGCATAACACGCCCTTTATATTCCCATATAAAAGGCATCATCTTTTGAATGTTACTCCAATCTTTTCGATTAGAATGTGGTTTAGAGGTGCGTCCCCATGCTGCAGATACCATTAATACTCACTTTGTTGACAATATTTTGAGAGCCACATTATATACTGTAATGGCTCCAAAAAATGAATACGCTAATGAGTTTTAACAATGAGTAATTGATCACCGATGGCTAGATCATTATTTTCATTCAATTCAATCACATAACTAGACAGTTTTTTAGATTTATAAATTGGGCACTTTAATTGCTGGCATGGCCTTAATTTTTGAACATCAACAACCCTTAACTGTCTATCTAACCATCCAACAGTTAACCCAATAGTCATATTTTTCATCCAAATACCATGATACCTGATCGCTGGAAATCTAAATAACATCCCCTGGTTCTTAGCTAAAGAAGTACGCCCCATTAAACCCATTTGTAATTGTTGCGGCGTTTGGGCAATTTCTATTTGATATATGTCACCATTAATATTAAATTGCTGGACGGATAAGGATGTTTGCGCATTCATCGCGAAAGCATTAAAGCTAATGAAAGCTGCGGCTAAACTCAACAATTTAACACTAAATAACACTGGGCTTAAGCCTCTAAATGACATGATACGATCTTCCTTAAGTTTATTTTTTATTTTTATATTGTTTTTTAGCATTAAAGCGAATGCTTTAGACAATGTAAAGACACAAGCGCTTGCTGAATTAATAGTTCATCAGCAATATCAATTTCCTGCCCAAGTGATGGCGTTAAATAACATCACTATATCAAGTGAAATGTCAGGCATTATTATTTCACAATCTCACCTTGTTGGCACGATGGTCAATAAAGGACAAACATTAGTACGGCTTGATTGCACGGATAATGAATTAGCAAAGGAGCAAGGCATATCTGCCTTAAAACGCCTTCAAATACAAACAAAATTAGACCAGCAGCAATTGACACGAGCACGACAATTGGTGCGCGTGAAAAGCATCTCTAAACAAGAACTCGACCAAAAGCAGACCGCGTTAGATGCCAGCATTGCTAGTTTAGAGCAGCAAAATGTGGCGTTAAAAATCATTGATCGAAATATCACGAAATGTACTATTAAAGCACCTTTTACAGGTCTTATTACTGACAATAATGCTCAGTTAGGCAGTTATACAACACCCGGCTTAGCTCTGGTTACCTTATTAGACCCCAATAATGTTGAAATAAAGATGGGTTTACCTACCAATTTAGTGACAACACTAAAGGATATAAACAACATAAAGTTTAAGCAAAACAACGTCCACTACGCGGTTAGCATTCGAGCCGTGATGCCCATGGTTGATCGAATGACTAAGCAACAAATGATAAGGTTGACTATTAACCATGCCAAAAAACCTTTGGCTAACAGCATGGGCAAAATACAGTGGCAAGGCCAACAAGCTTATCTTCCTAGCCAATATATCGTACAAAGAAACGGTGAGTTAGGGCTTTTTATTGCAGAGTCAAATAAAGCTATTTTTAAGCCTCTTGAACAGGCTATAGAAGGCCAAAATAGCCCAATAAACTTATCACCTAATACATTAGTTATCACCAATAAGCTATTGTTATTAAAAGATAAAGACCTAATAAACTAAGCCATGTATTTACGTTTTATTTCTAATCATGTGCTGGCTAATTTAACCTTCGCCTTAATTTTAATTATTGGCACTATTTCATACTTAAACTTACCCCGACAACAAGACCCAGATATTAATTTTAATTGGATTATCATCACCACGGCGCTGAATGGTGCTAGCGCCGAAGATATTGAAAAGAAAGTCACCGACCCTATTGAAGAGGCTTTGAATGGTCTTGCTGATGTTAAATTTATTTCCAGTAATAGCCGTGAAGGGATTAGCAGTTTATTGGTTCGCTTTAATC
Organism: uncultured Gammaproteobacteria bacterium; assembly: GCA_964480635.1. Lineage (GTDB taxonomy): Bacteria > Pseudomonadota > Gammaproteobacteria > CAYZQE01. The sequence continues at coordinate 30,525 of CAYZQE010000010.1, forward strand.
AAATTGACTCACGGCTATATGATAAGCGCCTTGCTGATTTGCGCCGACAAATTCAAAGTGTTCAATCCAGCCTTCCCGACCAAGCTTCAGACCCCTTTATTTTAGAAATCATTTCATCCAATGCATTCCCCTCCGCTACCATTGTGCTTAAAGCAAATGCCTATGACGAAAACTTACGCATTCAAACGCGTAATATCATTAAAGATATTAAACGCATCAAAGGTGTCGATCGCGTTAATAGCTTTGGCCAAAGCGATCCTGAATTACATATTAACTTTATCCCTCATCAACTCATTGAACATGGCATTAACCCCTCTCAATTGTCTGATAGCATCCGCACCCTGCTTAAAGATCAAGCCCTAGGTACACAACGCTTAGGCAACAATAACTGGATTATTCGATTAGATGGCAGTAGCCAAATCATTAATACGATTAATCACTTACCTATTTTGGGTCAATCGTATTATTTACCGCTTAATCAACTGGCTCAAGTCGCTGTAGCTAGAGAAGATGCTACTGAGCTAGTTTCAAGTAATCAACAACCCTCAATTTTACTGTCAGTTACCAAACAAAGTGGCGCAAATACGTTAGATTTAATTCAACGCGTTAAAGACTTCATTGAGCAACGTAATCTCTATCAAAATAAAACCGGCATCGAATTAATACTGATTAACGATCAATCAGAAATCACCACCAATGCCATTAATATTATGCAAACCAATGCGCTCTACGGCTTAATGTTTGTACTCATTATTACGTTTATTTTTCTTGGGTTTAAAATGTCCATCATTACCACCATTGGCATACCCTTTATCTTAGCAGGGACTTTTTGGATGTTGGCAGCCCTAGGGCAGACGCTTAATGTGTCTGTTTTACTGGCGGTTGTCATTGCCTTAGGTATGTTGGTTGATGACGCTGTCGTGGTTGCAGAAGCGATCTATTACCGTATCTCATTAGGTGAAGATAAACATACCGCGACAGTCAATGCGCTTAAAGAAGTATTTGCCCCTGTTACAACCGCTGTTTTAACCACTATGGCTGCCTTTTTACCACTGATGTTATTACCCGGTATTTTGGGTGAATTTATGCGCGTTATCCCATTAGTTGTCACTACAGCTCTACTGATTAGCCTTTTTGAAGCCTATTGGATGCTACCAGCGCATACCTTAACAATGACCTTAAGTGCCGATTCAAAGCTTAAAACTTGGCGTTATTGGCTTAATCGTCGTTTACGTTTAAGTTACGCTAAAACACTGGTTAAAGTGATGCGATTTCCAGCCATTACCTTAATCATTGTTACCACTATGTTTGGTTCTTCAATTTATGCCGTCACTTCGGGCGCTGTTAAAGTAGATTTTTTTGCCAGTGACACGTTTCGCCTGTTTTATATCAATTTAGAAATGCCATCAGGCACAACTTTAAAACAAACCCATGAAAAGATAAAAATAATTGAACAAAAAGCGAGGTCGCTATTAAAACCACATGAATACAGAGATTTAGTCAGTTATGCTGGTTTAAAGTTTACCGAAACAGAAGCATTGTTTGGGACAAAACACGCACAAATTTTGGTGGGTTTAGAGCCAAAAATTGCTGGCGGGCGAACGGTTAAAAAAATTATTGATGACTTACGTGACGATATTTTTTCGCTGAAGGGCGAAGCGACTAATCTCACTTTCTTAACGCTCAGTGGTGGCCCACCCGTTTCTAAACCCATTAGTGTGAAAGTTCGTGGTGATGATTATTTACAAATACGTGTCGTTACAGATGAGTTAATAAATTATTTAAAAACCCTCCCCGCCGTGTCAAACATAGCCGACGATGCGAGCTTGGGTTCACCACAACTCAGCTTACGCTTAAACCACATTAATATTCAACAAATGAATATTAATCCTGTTGAAGTACAGCGAACATTACAACTTTTAATTAATGGTGAGGTAGTGAGCAGTTTTCAAAAAAATAGCCAAAAAACGAATATTCGCGTACGTTCAATCATTCAAAGAAATGATGACATTGAAACCTTATTACAAAATTCAGTCTTTAATAATGAAGGCCAAGCCATTCCACTCTCTGCTTTAGTGATAGTAGATACGCAAAAAAGCTTAGGTAATATCAGGCACTTTAATTTTAAGCGAGCTATTACTTTAGAAGCAGACATTGATAAAAATCTAACCGATGAGGTAAAAATTAATGATCTTATTCAACAGCACTGGGCAAGTATTCAACATAAATATCCCAATATTGATTTAGATTTTAGCGGTGTACTTGATGAAATTAAAGAAAGCCTGTATGCCATCGCCGTGTTATTTATTTTTGGTGTTGGCTTAATGTTTATGATTTTGGGCACACAGTTCAAAAGCTATTTTCAACCCTTGTTAATACTCGCCAGCATTCCACTTGCCATCATTGGCGTTATTTTTGGTATCTTAATCACCAATAACCCACTCAGTTTATATACGCTCTACGGCATTGTTGCATTAGCGGGTATTGCGGTTAATTCAGCCATCGTATTAATATCAACCGCCAATAGAAAGCTAGCTCAAGGTATGCCATTACTTCACGCCACCGTTTATGCTGCTAAAAGGCGTGTTATACCGATTCTTATAACCACCCTAACCACCATTGGTGGGTTGCTTTCTTTAGCCTTAGGTTTAGGCGGCGATTCATTAATTTGGGGGCCCGTGGCTAATGCCATTGTTTGGGGCTTAGGCTTTTCATCGGCCCTGACTTTATTTGTCATCCCCATTTTATATGGCTTATTTATGCAATGGAGCCATCTAGGAAAAAAATTAAGATAATCATTAAGGAGACAACCTCAACAAAAAAAAGATTGTGGCTCGGAGAGTTCAATGGTATTTTGACTCCGACTCCTTTAACTAAACCACAAAAGATAATAACTGAGCACGCACAAAGTTTTTACGCTGTGGTGCCCAGTCTGTTTTATATTAAGGACAAGATACAGTACCTAAGTTATTTAACACAATCCCACTATCATTATATTGCTCAGGGTATTGGCAAGAGATAAATACACCATTCATATTTGAGGCTGTACCTCCATGTTTAAAAGTAGCGAAGCTAATTATATTTATCCCAGTTCCTTCAGTAATCGTAATATTATTAATAGTGACCGTTGCGCTAGACTCGATGGTAAAAAGATTTGAAGGATAGCCAATGCTTGAATTGTATATTTCTAGGTTTGCTCCTTGTTTGATATTGAATTGCCCATCATTTTGAGTGGAGTTTTGAAAAATAATATTAGAATTTGATGCTGCATCAAATCCACCACCATCGATAGTTGAGTTATTATCAATTCTAATAGTAGAGGATGTTCTAGTACTAATGTCATCATTAATTAACGTATTATTAATGGTGATAACACTGTTTCTCTCTGCTCTCACCTCGCCATCAATATCTGAGCCATTAATATTAATGTTGCCACCGTTTTCTGCAACAACATTACCATTTAGATTAGAATCTCTAACATTAATAACACCATTCCAACTTGCATTTAAAACATTGCCATCATAGTTATTGGCACTGGGGCTGGGTGTAAAAGTATTCCCAGATTCTTTAATTCTAATCGTAGCGTTGTGACTGGCAACCAGAACATTAGGTACTGATGATGGTGTTGGCGTTGTGCCGCCTATGACCGAAATAGTCCCTCGAATACCGATGACAGAGTTTCTACCGGCTTCTATGCCACTCTCAAGAAAGCCACTTATCGTATTACCGTCAAAAAGGCGTACTGAGGCCGCATCATATGAACCTAAACCAACATCGCCACCTACGATATCAATATTGTACAAAGAAGCACTTGAACCTTTATTAATATTAAGATTGTATGTAAAACGAGAGTTATCGTTAGCTGATGAGCTAACTCTGCTATAAGCAATGAGTGATAAATTATCAAGAATAAGGTTTTGGGTTCTCTGAACAGTTAAAGCTGACGGAAAATCAGTTGCTACATTGGCAGCTAAACTAATCCCATCATCTTTAACACCTATGTCATCACCTGTAATAGTAATATTCGAGCGACCATTAATTTCAATGGGGCCATTACAAATCCCCGTTAAAATATAGGTAGTATTATTTGCAATCGTTGTGTTGATAAAGGTATTGGCATCAGCATCACAATTAATCGCAACTTCACGTTGTTGGTTTTCTGAAACCTCTTGAATTTGATTCGTTACTGTCGATAATTCGGTATTAATATCCGTAATATCATTACTGTTTATTGTTATCTGGGCATCGTTAGCATTAACCGCTGTTTTAACATTATTTAATTTAGTTGCGGTTAAGGTATCTCCCGTATTAAAAGTATCTGTGATTGTACCTGCTAGTCCGTTTTGAGAAAGTGCAACAAAAGCTGCTATTACTGTTATTTTTATTGAATGATTCATGTGATTATTCTCTTTATGTTTTTGTAATTAAAGTTTGCAGCCGTTAATACTGGACTCGCCTAAGACACAATTTGGCAAGCTAGTTGACAATGAATTTGCGATGGCTGTGGTTAAAGCTGAAACCGTATTAGGGTCTGCAATACTTGTTTCAGTGGCATTGTTTAGTATGTCACTGACTGACGCAGTGATAGATATGGCTATATTAATGGGGCCAATTGTTCCCGCTATGCTTGATACGGTTTCTGCAATAGCATTTGATGCTGCATTAATAGCATTGGCTACTGCTGGAGCCGCTGTTGCCGCGCTACTCATCATGTTGTTGATATCACTGCTTAGCTTGAAATCAATGGGGTTTATTGCGTTAACAATTGTTTCAGCTATCGCTTTTATCGCTACAGTAGAATCATCTTGTCCTGAAGCAATTTCAACGCTTTTTAATAACGTGGATAACGCTAAGCCTATTTTCATAGCGACGGCAGCCGTGCTATTACCCGTCGTGTCTGCTTTAGCTGATGCGACATAATTTGCTGTGGCAGGGTCAATTGGGTTGTAGCTACCGAGCTTTAAATTTGTAATGATTTTAGTAATGGCATTGTTTAGATCAGAGCTTGAAATACGTGTTTGATTGGGTGCGGTATTACTCAGTGCTGAGGCAACTATTAAGGTTGTTATCGGTGAAATAATAACACCGTCAACTTGGGCAACACCGGTCATGGTAGGGAGTTGCGCGTTAGTATCCGAATCAATACAGTTTTTTGCGGTGACAACCTCCCCCGCTTCTAATGTTCCAGCGATAGTATATTCGCCAGGTTGCCCTGTCTCTTTTGCCGTCAGACCTAGAGCCGTTACGCTACAGCTAATGGCTGCACCATCAAATATTTGAATTGGTGTACTACTGGTTGTGCCGCCACCACCGCTTCCATCGCTACCGCCACCACAGGCACTGAGCAAGATAAGTGATGTTGAAAGGAAAATGGTCTGTTTATTTATTTTAATCATTAAAAACTCCTTTTGAATGATTAGAATTTAGCAGAACAATTTTAAAAAATCCCCCGTATTAGACACTGGTTTCTGTGCCCGATTTAAAAAATTATTTTTTTATCAACGGGAGTGCGCCCTTCGCGTTTATATTTTTTCGATGCCACTCAATAGTACGAGTGCTGACATTGAGTTGGTCTGCAATTTGTTTGCTTAATAGGCCACTATTTATCAAAATAGCAATTTGTCGTTCAGTGTTTGTTAATTTACTTAAAAAAGAATAAAAATGCGCATCACTCTTTGATTCCTCAATAGCTTCTGCAATAACGTCTATTAACTTTTCATCGTTAACTGGTTTTATTAAAAAATGACAAGCGCCGGTTCTTAATGCATCAACAGCATCTTCAAGACGGGCGCTTCCGGTTAAAAAAACGATGGGTGGAATGAATTCTCGCTCTAATAATAAAACCTGCATATTAAAACCAGACATGCCCGACATCTTGACATCGAGTAAAATACAGCATGGTTGGTGGCTTATTGGATATAGTAAAAAATCTTCCGCACTTGTGAACTCTTTAGTTTGAAATCCTTCATCCGATAAAATTCCAGCAAGGGAGCTTCTGAGTAAATTATCATCGTCAACAATATAAACCAACCCAAGCATTATTTAAGGTTCTCTTTTATACATTTAGTTTTTAACTGAAAAAAATGGTTTTTTGGCTCATTACGAACATATTCAAGTGACCCTCCTCTTCGGTTTGCAATTGACCGACTCACCCAAAGCCCAAGCCCTAAACCATCAGGCGTTTCACTACTGCCCAGCTGAAAAACCTTATTTAGCATGGCTTCGTCAATTACTTTACCGGTATCGAAAATTTTAAAGATTATGGTTTCCTCATTATAATGCTCAACAGTGATCGTAATTTCTCTAATGGATGCTTTTTTTAAACTACTTATGCTATTTGATATTAAGTTTAAAAATATTTGAATGAATTCATTTTGCTCTAAAGCAATGTCCGGTAAATTACTAACATCACATAAATCCATAGTAACTTCATGCTTCTTTAACGAAGAGGCTAAAAGCTCATTTATAGTATGAAAAGCATTATCAACTGAACAGTGAATCTTATTAGTGATAGGCGCTTTTATAAGGTGACGAATGGTACTGATTGTTTTTCCAGCTTGGTCAATGGCTAGCTTTACATTATTCAGTTCATTGACTTCTATCGACCAGTCTCCATTCAGCTTTTCAAGACGCCTTCTTACTCGTTGCGACGAGGTCATTGCCGTTTGTAACGGTGTACTTAATTCATGTGTAATATTGGCACTTAACTCATTTAAAGTTAAGAGCTTTGATGCCGTATTAAGAGACCTTTCCGTTTCGATGAGCTCTTCGCTTTTAAGTGAAAATGCTTTAACAAAATTATAAAAATAGAAGGCCGTAATCGCAATGGCGAGTAGTGTTGTTTGATATGAGAATCCTTCGTCTAAGATGCTAAAATATTTTACTGTCATAATAATCGTAAGTGACGAACAAACAATGGTACTAACAATGACTGCCCATGAGGTTTTAATGGCTAAAACAGAAATCGGTAATAATGCAAAAAATAATGAGATGATAATGGGTATACGTTCATCATACTCTGAACGTAAAGTAGCAATGATAGCGGGGAAGACAATAATGAAGACGATAGATACCCAAGAGATGAGATCTATCGGTACTTTTTGATTGTTTATTATTGAATTTTGTATTAATAATGAGTTTCTAGGATCAACCCAACGATTGAAATATCGATAACCGATTAATACAAAAAGCGGCGTTAAAATAATGACGCCCACAAAATCACCAATCCACCATGCAAGCCAAATAGATTTCCCAACATCAGTGGTTATTTCACCCAAAGAAATAAGAACCATAATCCCTAAGCTGGCAGCGCCTAACGAACCACCAAGTAAAAACAACAAATATAGAACTGGCTTTAATAAGTTAGTTATTTCTGAATGTTCAATTTTTAATTCAATTTTATTATAGAGGTTTATGGCAAACCAGTACGGCGCTGTAAAACCAAAAGCGAGAAAGGACGATGCCATTAAAGTATAAGGTAATCCTGGCATGCCAGACTGAATAAACTTAGCTTGTACTGACGTTAAGCCAATACAAAGCCAAACCATGATAAACCCATCTTTTTTCCAAAGTAACAAAATAGCTACTGCTAAACCCGCTGGAGCAAACCACAAGCTAGCGTAGGGGGCATATTCAAAAAGAGACGATAAATACCATAGGCAGATATATAAAATAATAAGCACAGGTGTTATTAATAAGTTTTTATTCATAAAAAATGAGGGGGGATAAATATTCTGTGTAACTGCTCTGGCTTAAACCCAACTAAAGAACCATCTTTATCATATTGCTATATCAATATGATAAAGACACAAGCCTTAATCTTTTTCTTCTATCCACATCATTTGAATGGCTTCTAAAATTTGCTCATTTGATTTATCAGGGTCATCAGAAAAGCCTTCAAGCTGTGTTACCCATTGATGTAAGTCTGTAAAACGAACAAATTGAGGGTCGACATCCTCGTGTGCTTCACATAATTCAATGGCAATATCTAAAGTATCTGTCCAGCGTAAATCCATGGTTATTCTCTGTGTTTAAAATGTAATTAAGGCTTAATTATAATGATTAAGCAATTATTTAATAGACTCCCTCTTCATTTTTTAAGCTATAAATAATATCAATTTACCCCCTCTGAGCTAAAGAACTTATAAGTCATCATGTTATAATATTCTCTTTAAACTGACCTAATAGTTAATATGAAAACAGGCCCTAGAGAGATCGTCACACCCTTCCGTCCTATTCCACTTGATGTACCAGAAGGTATGGCACCTAATGAATTTTTTAATAGTACTGAAAACCTAAATGACCTTGAACACAATAATGGATTACTAAGTAACCCAGAAAATTTATTAATGTACCGTAAAGCGCTTGGTCATTCTAATGTGTTTGATACCTCCATTATTTACAATACGTCTAAAACTATTTTAAATCCGCTAGGTCGCCCTGTACGCCGCACTCAAACACCTGAAGATGTCAAACATGTTTGGAACCGCATGAACCAAATATTAATTGAGTACATGCTTGAAAAATATCCAGACCCAGAGGCGCATTTAGTGCTTGCTGGCGAAGCAAGCTTAGATGCAACTTGGCCTTTAACATCACCGGGTGTGCCTAGCATTAGAATGCTACACAATCATTTTATAGTGTTTGATAAACAGCAATTACGTGATGCCGAAGTAGCCGATGTTAATAACCCTAACCTAACCGATGGTGGCCAGCATAGTTTGTTTCAAAGCCATATGCGTGATGTGTATCGTGATTTTTTCGCCTCATTAGACTTAAAAATCTTACAACCTAGCACCGGTGAAGCCTCACAATTAGCATTAACTGGCTACCCTCAAGGCTTACCTTGTTGGGAAATTAAAGGCGGCGTTGAAGCATTAAGTGAAATTCAATTTTGGAAAGAATACGAAATGATTCTTAAGGGTTTCATTGATTTTTATCGCACCTTTTTCACTCAAGTGTCGTCACGTAATGCACCTATGCCAAAACAAGCATGGTTCCCTGATCAAATAGAAAACAAACTTCTGTTTAATAATGAATTTTTAAAATCGGCCAAAACGGTTAGAGATAAGTGCGTTAAAGACCCACACTATGCAAATTCAATTCGTTGGCAACCAGCGTTTAAACAGCTTATCTACCGCAATGACCAAGGTAAGCTAATGGTCACTATTTCGCAAAACTCTATTGGAAATGCCATTACCGAGTTACTGGGTGTTGTGGTTAGCCGTAAGCCCGATGCAGAAGCCTATGAAAAAGCAGAGCCTAAGTTAATAGAGCAGTTACTTGAAGTCCGCCAACGCTTAATTGAAGCTGATTTAGGTACTGGCTTAGAAACACCCTATTGGACGGCCGATGGCTTAAAGATGAAAAACGTTAAGACATCTAAATAATCCTTAACCCTCTTTCCTAGCGGGAGAGGAAGACAGAAAAACAGAGAAACAATTATGCAATTATCATCATTAACAGCCGTGTCACCCATTGATGGTCGTTATGGCCGTAAAACAGAAATTCTTCGTGATATTTTTAGTGAATATGGTCTTATTTATCACCGCGTGTACGTTGAAGTAAAGTGGTTACAAGCTCTAGCAAATGAAGCTCACATCACTGAGGTGCCTGCTTTTTCTGATGAAGCCAATGCTCTTCTTAACAACATTATCAACAATTTTAGTGAAGATGACGCCCATCAAGTAAAAGACATTGAGCGTACCACTAACCATGATGTGAAAGCCGTTGAATATTATTTAAAAGATAAAATTAAAGACAATGCCGAGTTAATGGCGGTGAATGAATTTATTCACTTTGCCTGCACGTCAGAAGATATTAATAATTTATCTCATGCCTTAATGCTTAAAAAAGGCCGTGATGATGTTTTAAAACCATTAATAAAAGAAGTCACTCAACTCATTAGCGACCTAGCTCATGCGAATGCAGAACAACCATTATTATGTCGCACCCACGGCCAACCTGCCTCGCCTAGCACCTTAGGTAAAGAAATGGCTAATGTTGCTTTTCGTTTACAGCGTCAAATAAAACAGCTCGAAAACACTGAAATTTTGGGTAAATTAAATGGTGCTGTGGGCAACTACAATGCTCACCTTTCGGCATACCCTGATTTAGATTGGGCAAAATTTGCACAAAATTTTATTGAAGACCTAGGCATCACCTTCAACCCCTACACCATTCAAATAGAACCTCACGATTACATTGCCGAGCTTTTTGATGTTTGCGTTCGTGTTAACACCATTTTAATTGACTATAGCCGTGATATTTGGAGCTATATCTCCGTTGGTTATTTCAAACAAAAAACCATTGCGGGTGAAGTTGGCTCTTCAACCATGCCACATAAGGTTAACCCGATAGATTTTGAAAATGCCGAAGGTAACTTTGGCATTGCCAATGCTTTACTAACGCACCTTGCACAAAAATTGCCTATCTCACGTTTACAAAGAGACTTAACGGACTCAACTGTTTTACGCAACCTTGGTGTTGGCATGGGACACATGCTGATTGCTTTTGATTCATTAAAACGTGGTATTAGTAAACTTGAAACCAATGCGTCTGCGATGAATTCAGACCTAGATACTAACTGGGAAGTATTAGCCGAGCCCATCCAAACGGTAATGCGTCGTTATGGTGTTGAAAAACCGTATGAGAAGCTTAAAGAATTAACCCGTGGCCAACGGGTTAATCAACAAATTATGCAAGAATTTGTGTCTGGTTTAGATATACCAGATGAAGCCAAACAATTATTAATGAGCATGACGCCTCATAACTATATTGGTAATGCGATAGAGCAAGCTAAAAATATTTAACGCTATA
>CAYZQE010000011.1:0-34293 GCA_964480635.1 uncultured Gammaproteobacteria bacterium
GTCGTGCATTTTAGCCAGTAAAAAATAATTGGCGGTTGTTCAGTGCCTCCTTAACTAGCACAATCTTATTAATCAGTAAAAAAAAGCCCTGAAACCATAATTAAGCTTCAAGGCTATTTTAATTAAGTTCAGCAGCTTCCCAACTGCTTTACATCTTTAATATGGTGGAGGGGGGTGGATTACTCCAGGCTATCGCCTTACGCCCTCCGGGTCATGCTAGCGCATGTTCAAAACAGAAAAAACACTCTGTTTTGTCGAACCCACTTTATTTATTTCGGTGGTTCGAACCCACCCCAATATTTCGGGGTAGCCTTAAGTTCAGCAGCTTCCCAACTGCTTTACATCTTTAATATGGTGGAGGGGGGTGGATTCGAACCACCGAAGGCTGAGCCAGCAGATTTACAGTCTGCCCCCTTTGGCCACTCGGGAACCCCTCCAAGGGCGCGTATTCTCACTGCACGCCTAGCTATTGTCAATAGCTTTAGTTACTTTATTTAGAGTTTTTTTAATTTTTCTCATCATTTATTTATTCTTGCTAAACTCTATTTAATTTCATTAACTGAATAACTCATGTTTAAACGCTATTTTTTAATTCTTTTATCACTATTTATTACTAGCTGCGCCGTCTATCAACCCAGCAATAACAATAATATTTGTTCTATTTTTCAAGGTGAAACTGACTGGTACGAAGCGGCGGTAGAATCTAAAAATAAATGGGGTACCTCTATTCCAGCCATGATGGCAATTATGCATCAAGAGTCTCGTTATGTTGCTCATGCTCAACCTAAACGTGAATGGTTTTTATGGGTCATCCCTTTGCCGCGAAAATCGTCTGCTTTTGGTTACGCCCAAGCCCAAGACCCCGTTTGGTACGAATACACAAAATCAGGCCATAGATTTCATTCTCGTGACGATTTTGCTGATGCTATTAATTTTATCGGTTGGTATATGAATGGCTCCACTCGCAGTTTAGGCATTAAAAAATCAGATGTCTATTCTCAATACCTTGCTTATCACGAAGGTCGTGGCGGTTTTAAACGTAAAACTTACAATAAAAAGGCTTGGCTTAAAAAAGTAGCCAGCAAAGTTAAAAGGCAATCTATTCGTTATTCTTCTCAATTAAAACACTGTAAACCGGCATTAGATAAATCTATAAACGGTTGGTTTTAATTTAATAACCCAATTTAGCAAAAAAGCCTTCGCTGGACTCATTGATAAAGCCATCGAGCCTGTCGCTATCATTAATAATACAAGCTAGCTAACTGGTTCACTTCATTTTTAAGCTTTTCTCTCAAGGCGCTAGGCTCTATCACTTCTACGTCTGCGCCATACCTTAAAATATCCATTATTAACTCTGTTGGTTGGCTATACGGGATTTCTAACCAATAAAACCCATCGTCATCAAAGTAGGCCTTTTGCTCCGGATGCCATTGCTCCCTAGAGACCCATCGCGCCCTTTTTTCATTAAATTTTAAAACGGCCTTTTGCGTTTGTGAGCCTGAAAAAATACCGTAACCATTGCCCAATTGTGCATTAATTAATTGATCATCTATTTCTTTAGCCTTTTTCGCTGTTATCTCTACATTTTGAATCGCATCGATAGAAAAGCTTCTAAGAGCTTTTCGCTGATGACACCAAGAATCTAAATACCAATTATCTCTATAAAATGTCAACCTTTGTGGTGACACTTCTCGTTGCGTTATAGCATCTAATTGGCGGTTATAATGTTTGATGATGATGCGCTTTCTATTAAAAAGAGCTTGATTGAGCACTTGAAAATATTCACTTTTATAAGATTTTGCAGCAACCGTTAACACGCGTATACGACGCCCTATTTCATCCACGTCATAGTCACCCTGATCTAACAAGGCTTTAATGCGAACTCTTAAAGGTTTTATATGCTGACTTAATAAGCCTTGCTGTAAGTTTTCTAATAAAGCATCCATGGTCATTAGGGCATGAATCTCTGCCGTATTAAACCAAAGCCCCGGAAGCTGAAAATTTTGATCTACGCCACTTCGTTCATACACATAGGCATTAATATCTCGCTGCCAAACAATCGGTGCGCCTAAGCGATCACGCATATACTCCATATCACGCTTAAACGTAGCTAAAGAAACTTCTAAGGTTTCTAAAAACTGTGTTTTTGTGACCGATAGCTGCTGATTAAGCAATTGATCAATGATGTGAAAACGCTCTGTTCTGTCCATAAAGTTGCCAATATTTTAATTTATTTATTTGGTAGCTCATCTTATGAGCTATTGCCTATTTATACTAGTCACACTTAAAACAAATACAGCAGGAAAAATCATGTCTTATAGCATCATGCAAAACCTTCTTTTCAAAATTTCTGCTTACTGCCGCTGTCGCATTATTAAAGGTAATGATGGTCAACCCTATTTGGAGCGTTATCATCTACTTAGCCTACCTTTTGGCGGGCAGCTCTATTTACACCGATTTGTTTCAGGTGACCCCGGCAAAGGCTTACATAATCACCCTTGGAAAGCGGCGGTCTCATTAATTTTATCGGGGCAATATATTGAAACACGCCTAGATGAAAAAAAAGAGGGCTTACCTTTTAAAAAACGCTTGGTTGGCTCGGGCAGCTTGAATTTTATTAATGGTGATATTTACCACCGTATTGATGTGTCGCCTAACAACCATGTTTGGTCATTATTTGTTCATACTAAAAAACAAGCATCTTGGGGGTTTATTGACCCATCAAACAAAAAGATGGCTTATCAAGATCATAATAGCTTAGTTGAAAACCACAACAACTCTCGTTGGTGGCAACATGCTGACAAACCCATTTTAAACCCAATGATGAGGCAGCCTTTAATCTAAAAAGTCTTCTGGGTTATTGAGGTTTTTAAAATGATGACTATCAGATTGATATTCAATTTCAATGTAATCGAGTGATTTAATCCATTGCATCACTCGACGACCACCTGATTGAAGGTAAACGTTCAGAGATGTCTTTAAGCTTTTATGCATTAAAAAACATAACTGTAGTCGCTTGTCGACTGAGATAATTTGAATACTAGCATTTGATTGCATTTCAAATACGCTTAATAAGTTAACTGGTAAAAAAGGCATGTCGCAACTCGTCACTAGCACCTTGTCATATTGACATAAATTCAAGGCCTCAGATAATCCTTTTAACGGCCCTTCAAAATCATCATTACCATCACTAATCACAGGATACCCAAAAGCTTGGTATTGCTTTAAGTTTCGATTAGCACTGATAACAACGTCTGTAATCTGATGCTTTAATGTACTCATGACATAGCTAATTAAAGGTTTATTTTTAAATAAATATAAACCTTTATCTTCGCCATTCAACCGAGTCGCTCGACCACCCGCTAAGATAACAGCACTTACTTTTAAATCATTCACACAAATTTTTATTACATGCCATTATTAAATTTATCGGTATCAGTTGCACCGCTATCACGCACTAACTTTAAAGCAATTGCATATTCCTTTAACACGCCTAATGACCAAACAATGCGTTCTTTAAAGTAGGTATTACTGGCTTCATTATTTAAGGATTCATCTTCATTTAGTATGCTTTCTATATTGCGTAAAATTAAATGCTCTGGGATATAACATAAACGATTGTTTTTATAACTGCTCATGCGTAACTCAGCAATAGGATACGAACCGCCATCTGCGGATGAAACCGCTGTAATTAATGCGGGCTTATGCCCCATTTCATGCTTACTAACGAGTAAAAATAAATTTTTTAATCCCGCAGGTACTTGACCATGGTATTCAGGTGCAATCACCACAAAAGCATCACTACTAGCAAGCTGCTCTTTAATCGGCGTCATTAAATCAATCCATTTTTGGTCACCATTCCATACGCCTTCGTCCCAAAGAGGAAGAGGATTGTTCGATAAATCTAAAATGTCAGCATCAACACCATCGCTTATCAATACAGATTGCATATGCTGAGCAACCTTAAAGCTTTGTGAGTTACTTCTGTGACTGCCACTAATGATGGTGATTTTCATTGGTTCTCCAATATTTATTTAATTGATTAAAAGCCTAACAGTTTTAACACAGGCTCATTCTTACTATCATCGTTACTAAAGCCTGATAACACACAAACTGTTCTTTGCTTTAGGTTAAGCCCTAAATTTTTAGCCACATGTAGAGACATTAGCCTCCAGTCATGTGTTTCTTTCTCGTCTATTTTTACCGCAACGACACCCCAGTGCATGGTTATAAGTCGGCATATTCTATCATCAGAACTTAAACCTAAGCTCAGTGCTTCAGGCCTAAAAGCTGCCACGATACTGGCAGTATAACCAGAGCGTGTTGGCAGTATTAATGCGGCCAAAGATAAATCTCTACAGATATTAACTGCCGCGCTTGAAATAACGGTTCTTTTAGATGTTTTATGAGCTTCATAATACGCTTTAGGCATTTTACCTAACATGCTATTGTTTAGCTGCCACTGTTCTGCGGTGCGTAACACTTCAGCCATATATTCAACCGCTTTTATTGGGAATTTACCCACCGATGTTTCACCCGAAAGCATCACCGCATCGGCACCATTAATAGCGGCTGTTGACACATCACCCACTTCCGCTCTGGTTGGCCTTGCCGATGTAATCATCGACTCTAGCATTTGTGTTGCCACAATCACTGGTTTATAAGCACATCGCGCCTTGTCTATTAACTCTTTTTGCACTATTGGCACTTGAGCAGCAGGAATTTCAACCCCTAAATCTCCACGAGCCACCATAATGGCATAGGACTCTTCTAAAATTTCATCAATGTTACTAAGTGCTTCGGGCTTTTCAATTTTTGAAACGATAGGCAATAACTCGGCACCTTGTTTTAAAATAAAACGTTTTAATTGTTTAATGTCATTGGCGCTACGCACAAAGCTTAACGCTAATAAGTCTGCCTCCATTTCTAGGGCAAACAATACATCCTTTTTATCTGCTGCGGTTAATGCCGATGTAGAAATATCGGTATCGGGTAAGTTAATACCTTTATGATCGGTTAAAATACCGCCATAAACCACTTGACACATTATTTCTTGCTTATCGATAGAAACAACTGATAGCTCTAATTTACCATCATCCATCAATACTCTATCGCCTGACTTCACATCTTTATGAAGCTGTAGATATTGACTTGGAATAAGCCCTGCCTTACCTTTAACTTGACGCGTTGTTACGACAACCTGCTCCCCGTCAATTAACTCTAAACGCCCTTCCTCAAGCTTTCCGACGCGAATTTTAGGCCCGCATAAATCACACAAGATAGGGATATGCCTTTGTAATTCATGAGCAGTCTCTCTAATACACAAAAAGGCTTCACGGTGATCTTTGTGCGTCCCATGAGACATATTTAGACGAAAACAGGTCACACCAGCTTTAATGAGACGAGTAATTTTACTTTTACTACAAGAAGCAGGGCCAATAGTAGCAATGATGCGTGTTTTACACTTTAGGTGATTGTGCTTTTTCATAACGAACCTCGAGATGTGTTATTCGAGTATAGCCATGAATGGTTAAAAAGCTTTGAGTGCAACTAAAAGTAACCGTTTAACGTTAATTCAGGCTTTTTCGGTAACGCTTTAAATAAGCACGCATTGCGTCGCCCATTTCAAACTGAGGGTTTGAAATCTCTTCAATCTTTTCGTCAACTTCCCATTTTTGTATCAGCTTATCTGCTTTTACAAATGCTTCATAAAAACTGGTTTCTTGAGTTAAAGAATCACGAAAAAAGGCTTTTGCAAAATACGTTAGATCAGAGTCATCTGAACAACCAAATGACGTTTTATCTTTAGCTGCAGCGGTTATCACTAATGTATTATCATCTTTCAAAGCATCTGCAAAACCGCCCGAATAACAGGCTGAAACAATAATGATTTTCCACTTAATCGCTGATTCTTTTAAGCCATTTTTAACATCATCTAAACTCAAATCATCCAAAGATAAACCTGGCTGCTTTATAGAAAGACTGAATTTCAGTGAGCCATGGCTGCTGAGATATAAAAATAAAATATCTTCATTTTTATTCATTTTTAACGCCATTTCATTTAATGCCATTTTAAACGAATAGCGTGTCGCTAATGGTAAGCCTTCAGGGTAAAGCGTATTCAATAAACTAATGCTTTTACCTTTAACATCAAACAATGTATCAACCTTGTTTTTCACGAAATTAATTTCACGCTTAAATACCCTTTGAGAGCCATCACCCCCTAAACCTAAAAAGTACATTTCAACGGTGTTTTTTTGCCCTTGTTTAACATCATTTAAAGCATTTTTTAACACCGCACTCTGCTCATACAGCGCTTTTTCAACCAATGCCCTTTTCCTTTTGTTTTTATCATCTCGGTTGGGGCCCTGAAACTGGCCATACACCCAAACCCCTTCTTTTTTACTCACCCCATTAATTGGCTTAGCATAAGTAATCACCGCCTCGCCATGAAGTAATCCGCTATCAAAAGTACCTACCAACACATTACCATCAGCATTTCGTAACGTGCCTTTACCATGGTATTGATGATCTTTAAACTCACCTTGATAGCTCAAACCATCTGGCTTGGTGTAGCTGCCCTCACCATTTAGTTGCCAATTTTCAAACTGCCCTTTATATTGATAACCATCAATTGACGTAAAAACACCTTCTCCAGTAAATGCGCCCTTTTTAAATATGCCTTCATAAGTATCACCCGATGCTGTGCGGTACTTTCCTTTGCCTTGCATAACCCAACTTTTTACCATGCCTTCATAACTAGAGCCATCGTCAAACTGTATTTTACCAACACCATCTACCTTACTGCGATTAAATTCACCTTCATAACTGGTATCATCTGTTAGCGTTAATTTGCCTTGGCCATGTTCAAGCCCTGCAAAAAAATCTCCCTCGTACGTTTCGCCAGATTCATACACCATTGCGCCATAACCATGAAACAAACCATTTTCGAAGTTACCAGCATATTTAAAAACGCCATTAGAAACCAAGTTACCATAGCCATGAAAGACGCCATTTTTAACATCACCGCTATACCGCGTGTTATCGGGCAATATGACATCTGGTTTAAATTTGGCGGCAGAATAACCACTTAAAAGAGGAAGTACGAACCAAGCTAAAGCGAAGGCCGCAATAAAAACAGTAAGGTATCGTGCTTGATTGTTGCCATCCATAGTGCTTTTTACCATTTTGTAGATTGAGTAAAAAAAGGTAGTCGATGAGACTATTTTTGCTAATCAATTCGCGTTTAAAGCACACAAAACAGAACTTAGCTTATCTAAAGCAATATAGGTTTTATAAGGAGAGATGGCAATAAAATACTTCCAGCTTGGCTAAATGATCAATGCAAACTGGAAGCAATATAACTAATGCATATTCTGATTATGGGCGTATGTATGAATAACCTTGTTCTTGTAATTCCATAATACGCGCAACACCTGCTGTCACTTGACCCACACCTTGCGTTAACTTAGGTAGGTGACCTTTCTTCTTTTTAATTTTATTCATGGTGTTTTGGCAGGCACTAAAAGTGATATTTTGCATGGCTAAGCTTTTAACGCGAGCAGCTTGTTTATTTTTAGGTGTTAACAAACCTAAACCAGGGCCATAAGCGACAATTTCAATGGTAATATTATCTATGCCGTATAGCTTTTGTAAGTTAACCGCATTGTTAAGGGCTATTTTTTGCGTACGTGGATCATCTGTGCTGACTTGAATAACAAGTTTATGCTCTTTAGCAGCGTGAGCCACATTAAGCATCATTAAAGAAACAAATATCGCAATGATGATTTTAGATAGTGAGTTTTTCATTTTCTTACCTTTACTGTGATTGAAGCTAAATCATGATACAAAGGCAAACTCAACACCATAGGTACGATCACTATAAAAACCATAGGGTTTTTACTAGGTTTGGTTAAATAACCCCGATAAAACAGCCATTTGAACAATATCAGTTGATGATTTAGAGCCGGTTTTACGCAAAGCATTCGCCCGATGCATTTCAATGGTTTTAACACTTAAATTTAAAAGACGAGCCATGCTTTTATTAGACTCTCCCTGCATTAATAGCTTAATCACCTCTTTTTCACGTTTTGTCACTGCTTTGAATCGAAGCTTTAAATTATGACTTTTATGCTCAATTTTTTTCTCAATTGAAACAGACAGCGCTTCGTAGCCAATCCAGTGAGCAATTAAATATAAAATATTATGGCTTAAATTAGACTCGTTTTTAGCGAACTCTAATTTTTCAAATGAATGCGAAGAAGCCAACTCTAAAATATAATGCAATTGTCCATTTAAAAATATAGGGCATGACAAATACTCCTTCCATTGCTGATCGTTATCACTATAAAAAGGTTTTTTCTGCTGAATTACTTGTTGCGCCAAATGCAAAGATAATGGTGCGCAGACTTCCTTAACACTGGGCCTAACGCAGCATAAAATAAAATCTGATTCTGCGACCTCAGATAACATCACTGACTCAAAACCTAGGTAATATCTTAATGCATCAACAACAGAGTTTAAACGTTGGGTTCGGCTCAAATCTTCACGAATAAAAATTGCGTAAATATTCTGCAACGCATCACAACCTTTATTTAGCTCGACTTCGGTCGCTATATGTTTGCTAATTTCAGTCTTTAAATTAACATTAATTCGCTTCAGCTCATCCGTGCGTTCAATCACTGCTTGCTCTAAATATGCTTGAGACTTTTGCAGTTCGTGTTGAGCATCTTGAAGCTGTTGATTTGATTTATAAAACCGCAATAACAAAATAGCGCTTAGAATAAACAACGCTGCTATCACCATAATCCATTGATAATAGAGTCGCCATAACTCATGCAAAGATAATGATCGTGGCAAATAAGGCGGTACTTGCAAACGCTTTAGCACATCATGCACTGAGGAATAATTTAAAGGGATTGTCCAGCCTGCGCCATTTGCCTTAAGCGCGGCAACATCGTTAGCGGGCATTTGTAACAAGGCTTTAACAATATTTTTAGAAAGCTCTAAATCGGTATGAGCTAATTTAGCAAACGGCCACTCTGGAAACATGCCAAAACTACGATAAAATGGAAATAATTTGTTTTCTTTTAACGCGATAATTTTAATGGCTTTTAAATCAATGACGCCTTGAGCTGCCATTTTCTCAAGCACGCCGCTGCGTACCGTAGCAATATCGGCTTTACCGTCTAACACTGCCATCACTAAATCAATATGCGGAAAACCAAGCCATAAAACATCCATGTCTTGTTTGACATCAATCCCAGCATTTAACAATTCATTGTGAGCCAGTTGAAAACCACCGAAAGCTTGTTCATTAACAGCGGCTAAAACCTTGCCTTTTACATCATAAATATTATTAATTTCACCATCATTTCGCGCCATTAATACCGCACTAAATTGGTTCAATTTTTGCTCTTTATAGCGAGACACTAAGGTTGCGATGCTGGTGATGCCTTGCTCAACCTCTAGTAAAACGAAATGACCTGGGTTGGTTAAAATAAAATCTAATGATTTTTTATTAATGGCATGAGCAAATTCTTCATGTGTTAAAGGAAGAATATGAAATTGAGTATCATTAATCTGTTTCGATAAATAATCGGCTGTTGGCTGCCAACGTGCTATCGCTTGTTCCTTTCCATTATAAGCTAATACACCGATATTCACGTCTTGAGCTACTGCAAAAGCAACGTAACTTTGAAGTATCAATAGGATAATGAATCTTGGCATAGAAATCATTCTAACTGGATATAACTATCAATATAAGGGCTTTCGAAACAACGGGCGGAGTCGAAACAAACACTTCGTCCTAAAGAATAAACTTATTAATAAAGTTACCGCCGACTTCGACCCCTGAAAACAAACAATCCTGCTTAATTCAGCTTCATAAAAAAGATTTTATTTCGTGCCATTTCTTAAGTTTATCTTCAAAATTAAGGGCCGCATGAGCTGGGCTGGTAGACGGTAATTGAATCAAAGTAATATCTGATGGCAAGAGAGGCATCGCCAATTTTTTAAACCATTTAAATGAAGCCCCTCCATTACAAAAAACATGCTTGATAGCTGGATGGGACTTAAACAAACCCTCAAAATCATTACTAACGACGCTGTCTTTATTAATAGCACTATCTAAACTCCCTTTGCGCTCACACTGCTTTAAACTGTCCCAAATAACAATCGGTAGGTTTTGGCATTGCTCGACCGAATGCTCATAACCTAATGAAGTATCAATATCAAACAACTCGGCCATAATCGGCCAAAAAGTATTACGCGGATGTGCAAAGTATTGTTGTTGCTTTAAAGAGATAACACCGGGTGAAGAACCCAGTATGAGAGTCTTGGGGTTTGTGCCGATGATGGGTGGAAAAGATTGGGCAATGGTCATTGAAAGTGGAGAACAATATTGAGATTTCCCCCTCGGTAATTGCCCATCGACTCTGACTCCTGTTTCGTTCTATCGCTGGCTCCTACCTTTGTGCATTGCTCTAATAAGGAAGCTCTGATTAAGTCCATAAATTTTACGAGCTATGGAGAGACTACTTTTAGACATTACGTTTTAGATTGGGCTTGGGGTTCATCAGTTCAAGGCAAAAAATGTGCACATACATGTGTATGTAATCATTTTTAAACGCCGAAATGGTGGAACCCAAGCCCAATATCAAACGTAATTTAAGTTATGACTTCATTTGGTCGAAGAACTCTACATTGGTTTTTGACGATTGCATACGATCCAACACAAATTCTATGGCCGCTGACTCATCCATCGTGTGTAAGAATTTACGTAAAATCCACATTTTTTGTAGATCATCTTCTTTCATCAATAATTCTTCGCGGCGGGTGCCAGAACGATTTACATTAATGGCTGGGAAAATTCGCTTCTCTGCGATTTTACGATCTAAGTGTACTTCCATATTACCTGTACCTTTAAATTCTTCGTAAATCACTTCGTCCATTTTTGAACCCGTTTCTATTAAGGTTGTTGCAATAATGGTTAGGCTGCCACCTTCTTCGATATTTCGTGCTGCGCCAAAGAAACGTTTAGGGCGATGTAAAGCATGCGCATCGACACCACCTGTTAATACCTTACCTGATGACGGAATCGTTGTGTTATAAGCGCGTGCTAAACGAGTAATTGAGTCGAGTAAAATAACCACGTCTTTTTTATGCTCTACCAGACGCTTTGCCTTTTCTATCACCATTTCGGCAACTTGAACATGACGGCTTGCTGGTTCATCAAACGTTGAGGCAATCACTTCACCTTTCACCATACGGCGCATTTCTGTCACTTCTTCTGGACGCTCATCTATTAACAAGACAATAAGATGACAATCTGGATGGTTACTGGCTATTGATTGCGCTATATTTTGCAACATCAATGTTTTACCAGCCTTTGGTGGTGACACTATTAAACCACGTTGGCCTTTACCAATGGGTGACACCATATCAATAATACGCGGTGTAATATCTTCTGTTGAGCCGTTACCACGCTCTAAGGTTAAGCGATCGGTTGGATGCAATGGTGTTAGGTTTTCAAACAGTATCTTATGTTTCATACTATCTGGAGAGCCAAAGTTAATTTGATCAACTTTTAACAAAGCAAAATAACGCTCGTTATCTTTAGGGGGGCGAATCTTGCCACTAACATTGTCACCTGTACGCAGATTAAAACGACGAATTTGACTAGGCGATATATAAATATCATCTGGCCCAGCTAGATAGGAGCTATCAGCCGAACGTAAAAAACCGAAACCATCTTGCAGAATTTCTAAAACACCATCACCGAATATATCCTTACCCAACTTAGCCTGCGCTTTTAATAGTGCAAACGTAATATCCTGTCGGCGCATTCTTGGAGAGAAATCACCACCCATAGATTTTAATAATTCGATAAGCTCAGGAACGGTTTTTTTCTTTAGATCATTTAGATTCATAGGACAACATGCCAATTAAGGAAGAGAATAAGAAGGAAAGGTTTTTGTATTTTTAAATTAGTGTTTTTTTAAAACTTGAAATTATTTTTGAACGTTAAGAGCAGTTTCCGAACAGGAACTGTCTTTTATTTCACATGAAGATAGCACATGAAATAAAAGTCGTCCAACGATTTGGACGACTTTTATGTTTATTACCCGTATTTCTAGATATTACTATCAATAAAGGCCGTTAACTGTGATTTCGATAAAGCACCAACTTTAGTAGCCTCAACATTACCACCTTTAAAAAGCATTAATGTCGGGATGCCGCGAATACCATATTTAGGTGGCGTTGCTGCATTCTCATCAATATTAAGCTTAGTAATGATCACCTTACCATCATACTCTTCTGCAATTTCTTCTAATACAGGTGCAATCATCTTACAGGGTCCACACCAGTCAGCCCAATAATCCACTAATACAGGTAATTCAGCCTGAATCACTTCACTATCAAAAGAATCATCCGTTAAATAAACGATTTTATCACTCACTATTTTGTCTCCAAAAGATTACACATTAAATATAAACAATTATATAAGGTCATTATTCAAGCCATCAAGGCTTAACCTTAAATTCATTTGTCATGTTAGCTGCATATAAACTCAATGCAAGTTGAATTTATAGGCCGCTCAGTAAAAACATCAGAAATATACCCACTGAATCCAATCATTCACAAGGAAATAAGCGAACTAGCAATACATTGCTAAAAAAATGGAACCTAATCTTACACCCTAATGCGTGTTGAATTTATTAAATATCATGCCCATCACCCCCTAGAATTCAAAAAAGAGAAAAAGCATTCATCAAGAATATCCTCTGCACAAGACAAACAAATAGAGACCCTATTATTGGCAAAAAGGAAATGTGTCTTAGCACACAGAACGCGGGCTCAAGTCATCGCCTTAAAAACACCCTATAATTTGCAGTTTACTGCTTGTATTGAACCACTAGATTACTGTAAGTTAATCTAAATCATCAGAAATAATGAGAATAATAGTTTATGAGCACTACTCCTTCAACAGATCACTTTATTGCTAACAACGGCATCGAATATTCAGGGTCTCATTTAATCATTGATTTACGGTGCGATGCTCGGTATTTGAGTGGTGAGCTGTCTTTAAAGAAAACCTTAAAGCAATGTGTTGCTGAGTGTCATCGTGCTGACTCTTACAAATCCTTTGGCGCTTTAAAACAAGCATTTAATGTTGATACGTTGGCAGTTGAAAAATTGCTACGCGGCAATATGACGCAATTTTAATGATGGCGACGCAAAAAATGAAAATGTCGTTACGCCAACACGACCTATTTTTGTTCAGCATTATGGCTATTTTGGCTGGCTGCGGCCTAATTTATGAATATTTATTGTCACACTATGCGGGGCGTATTTTAGGCGCAGTAGAAAGCGTTATTTTTGCCATGATCGGGGTGATGATTGTGGCAATGGGGTTAGGTGCTTTTGCAGCACGCATTTTTAAAAAATATTTTGATGCGTTTGTCTGGTTAGAATTGTTGATTGCCGTTTTAGGCGTTTGTTCGGTGTTGATTTTAGCAGGCAGCACTGCGTTGGCTAATATTTTCCCCCAAATTCTGATGCAAACTTTTTCCTTGCCACCAGACTTAATACCCAAAGGCGGAATGATCCTTTGGGCTCACAAAATCGCTGCCGTTGTGCCCTATTTGATGGGCTTTGTGCTGGGGTTTTTTATCGGTATGGAAATCCCATTAATCGCCAGCATGCGTGAAGAACTGTATGCCAAACACCTAAAAAACAACACTGGGTCAGTGTATGGGGTGGATTATATTGGTGCCGGAATCGGCGCGGCGTTATGGGTGTTGTTTATGTTGAAAATGCCTCCAACAGAGGCTGCGGTCATCACTGCAAGTGTTAATTTATCCGTTGGACTACTGTTTTATTTTGTTTATCGCAAACGCATCAATCATGGGGTGTGGGTCGTTATAGCTCATTTAGCAGTGATGGGGTTGATCGTGGTCATTGGTATTAATGGCACGCGCTGGGATAACGCTATGGAAGACTTGCTTTACAAAGACAGTGTTGTGTTTAGCTATAATACGCAGTATCAGCACATCACCATTACTGAGCGCCTCATGGATCCTAGCCAACCTAAAATTATTTCTCTTTTTATCAACGGTCGAGCACAGTTTTCTAGTAGTGATGAGATTATTTATCACGCTATGCTGGTAGCGCCAGTCATGCATGCTGCTGCACGGCAAGAAAATATTTTAATTATCGGTGGTGGTGACGGCTTAGCGCTGCGTGATGTACTCAGGTGGCAGCCTAAAAATGTGGATTTAATTGATATTGATAGAGCGTTAGTTGATTTTTTTAAAACGCCCAAAGTGCAAAATGGCGTGGTGATTAATCAGCCATTTTTAGACCTTAATGAGAATGCTTTTAATGATAATAGGGTTAATACAATCTTCGGTGATGCGTTTCTTGAAGTGGATCGTTTAATTCAGCAGCAGCAGTTATATGATGTCATTATTGTTGATTTGCCTGACCCCAGTCATCCTGACTTAAACAAACTGTATTCTGCTCGATTTTATGCCAAGTTAAATAATTTATTATTCGGCGATGGTGCTTTAGTGGTGCAGTCAACGTCGCCATATCATGCTAAAAACACCTTTTTATCCATTGGTAAAACGGTTAAGTTTGCAGGCTTTAAACATGTTGAGCAATTTCATCATAATGTACCGAGCTTTGGTGAATGGGGGTGGACTATCGCCACTAAAAATGGGCTATCCGCAAAGGATCGACTGAGTACTTTGAAAGAAATAAAAGTCGATGACCATTGGTCAACCATGGGCGTAATTTTAGCGGCCTTTGAATTTAGTAAGCACTTCTTTGATGATTTAGAGTCAATCAAAGTGAACCGTATCAATAACCTTGCAGCTCATCAATATCATGTGAGTGACTGGCAGAAACAGCAGGGAATTTATAATGTGAGTCCTCAGTATAAATCAAATGCAAATTAAAATATTATTGACATAATATGTCGTTACGACATATTATGTCACCACACCAATGACTGGAGTTAAAATGAACGACAATAAATTACACGATTATATTTCAAAATTGAATGGCAGTAGCTTGTCAGATAACAGTCGTTTAGCGGCGACTTTGTTTGATGAAGAGCATTCGGTTATTTGTATTGAAGTTGAGCTTCGTGAAGAGTTCCCTATTTATATGACACTAGATGAAGGGCAAATTTTATGCACCACGCACTTATTTTCAGATCAGGAAGTGAGGGCCGATAAACGGGCTGAAATGAATGAATATATGTTGCAATTAAATATTTCCATACCGCTGTCTGCTTTTTCAAAAGTGGGTGAACAGTATGTGCTTTTTGGTGCGCTAGCGCCACATTCAAGTGTGGATGATGTATTGCATGAAGTTGAGCTATTAAGTGACAACGTGCTAGAGGCTATTGAAGCCTTAGCTGACTATTTAAACGAGGTAAAATAAACCATGAGTATTTTCAAACAATTATTGACCGCTATTCGCGGTGGTGCAACTGAAGCAGGTCAAGCTGTTGTTGATACCCAAGCCATTCGAATTTTAGAGCAGGAATTACGTGATTCTAAGTCTGCAATAAATGATGCTAAAACCAATTTAACCGCGATTATGGCCGAAAAAATTAGCGTTGATCGCAAGGTAAAAGGCTTTTCAGCAAAAATTAAAGAGCATGAAGGTTATACCATGCAAGCTTTAGATAAAGGTGATGAAGCCTTAGCAATAGAAGTAGCAGATAAAATAGCTGAATTTGAATATGAACTTAATATACAGCAAGGTATTTTAGACGGCTACGTGGCTAAAATTGCCAGCTTAAAGAAAATGATCACTAAAACAGAGCGTAATATCCAAGCTATGGATAGAGAAATCGCTGTCGTAAAAACCACAGAAAAAGTGCAGCAGGCAAATAAAATGGCTGCCGCAAAATTTTCTGGGTCTAACTCTGCGTTGAGCAGTGCGACTGATTCATTAGAGCGTATTAAAGCACGTCAACAGCAACGCGAAGATCAATCGACTGCAGCAATGGAATTAGATGCTGAAGAAAACAGTGATGATTTACAGGCGCGTTTAAAAAGTGCGGGAATAGTAGACTCAGGAAGCTCGGGATCCTCTGTTTTAGAGCGCCTTAAAAAGAAACAGTTAGCTTAATCCTATGGGTTTTTTATCATCATTATTTGGTGCAGGCGATAAAGAGCCTGCACCACGTTCCGTTGAGTCGGCCAAAGATTTATTGCCTAATGATATTGTTAAAATGGAGTTTTCACAGCAAAGCTTGGTGTCGGGGCAATCGTTAAAAGTCACAGAGCAAATGTTTTATGATGTGAGCGGTTTGGAAAACTGTAAAACGGTGTCGGTGATGAGCGGTGCGGATCAACGTGTTTACCTTTCTCATAGTCAGGTTAATGTTGAGCAATCCTTAGAAGTCGCAATTAGTGTATTACCCGATACAGTGTTTCAATTATTCGATCAAGATGCTTTCTCGGCTATATTTGATGAACCAGAAAACACCAATCATCGCTTAAATTTGAAGCAACAACTAGAGCAAACAGAAGGATTTGTGGCACAATCGTATTATCAAGAACGCACCAATGAAGCCTATAGATCAAACGTAGATTGTCGCACTCAGGCATTAACGGATGCGCAGTGGACTGCTTTCGATTATAAATTAATGGTTTCTGACGACAGACAACACGCAATACGCATCGAAATTTACGATGGTGGGCGTACCGATATTTATTTAATTGCCTATTTATCACTGGGTAAGGTTGAAGCATTTTGGCCAGCAAAGTAATACGATGACTAAAAGTGTCTCTAAGGCTTGGAGCACATCGGCAAAGAACATTCGTGCGGTACAAGTTATTTTTGAGTTAGAAGAAGAGCATTCTCGTCATTTGCGTATAGCAGCAATTACCCAAGGCTTAAGTGCCTCAGACTATATTAGAGGTATTATTGGCTTAGAACGTAAAAAGCCTGTTAGACCACGTTTAAGCATTAGTTTGTCAGAAGATGATTATGTTAACTTAGCGAAACGCTATAATAAAAATGCAGATAATAAAAGCGCCATAAGGCAATGCATTAAACAAGAACTTATTAAGCAAGAACTTAACAATATGACCTAGCATGAATATTAAGTTTAAATGAATGACTGAAGACAAATGCTCAATTAAGCTTAAATTTTATTATAAGAATGTTTTAGACTAAAGACATATGCTAAAGTGAATTTCAAGTCCCGCTTAAATAAAAAAAATACAACTTGAATTTCTTTTATAAAATACTATCTCAACGACGAGCTTGCATTCGCACTGACATCAATATGATCGAGTCTATGGTTCGTTCAGCTAGTGTGTTATTTATACTGTTCAGTATTCATATTGTCGTTATGATGAACTATGAAGGCTTTAGTTTTGCAGATTCATTATGGTTAACGCTGACGACAGCAACCACAGTGGGTTATGGCGATATTTCGGCGACAACAGCCATTGGTCGTATTGCTACGGTGCTCTGTATTTATGTAGGTGGTATTTTTATACTGGGCAAAACAGTTGGGGACTATTTTGATTATCGCAGTGCCATGCGAGATAAAAAAAATAAAGGCTTATGGAGTTGGGACATGCAAAATCATATCGTTATATTAAATACGCCGTCAGACTCAGGTGAGCGTTATTTACAGCGCTTAATTAAACAATTCCGTTGTTCTAAACGTTACGCCGAAACGCCTATATTGTTATTAACACGACAATTCCCCAATGGGTTACCAAACTTTATTACAGAGTTAGGTAATGTCGCACATTTTAATGGTGATGCAGCAAATATAGATAATTTAAAGTCGGTCAACGTGCAACAAGCGGATGATATTATTGTGCTGAGTAAAGCAGAGCATGACGACAGTGCCGATGGACGCACTTTTGATATTTTACACCGTTTAAAAGAAATGCATGTTGAGGCCAATATTTTAGCCGAATGCGTGGTTGATAGTAATCGGCAACGTCTAAAGGATGCAGGGGCATTTATTATTATCCGCCCTATTCGAGCGTATCCTGAAATGATTGTTCGAGCTTTTGTCACGCCAGGTTCTGAGCATATTATTGAAAATATGTTTAATAGCCAAAATGATGAATACAAACGTTATGATGTCGCTATTTCTAATGTGGCTTGGGGTGAAATCGTATCCCGCTTAGTGTGCCAAAATGCAGGGATTGCGGTGGCTTATATTGAGCAAGGTTCCAACCAAATGGTGTATAACCCAGATGCTAATTCGATACCGAAAATTCAAGCATTAATTGCAATTTGTAAAGACGACAATCAATTTAAAAATTCTGATATAGCGTCATTAATGTCTGCCTAATAATGGCTAATAGGAAACAAAAACATGTTTAACCGAATAATTTTAATGAATAGCGGCGCACTAAAAAAAATCGCTCTAATGCTAACCGTAGCGTTATTTTTAAGTGCCTGTAGCAACCGTTATGAAGACCAACTACGCCAATACCACAGCCAAGCGTCTTCATCATTAAGTTACTTAAAAACACAAATTGATAATCGCCAACTGAGTAATGTGTTATTAATTGATAACTACGCGAAACGGCTCATTTCTATACAAGCTGATTATACCGACATAGCGACCTTGCTTAAACAAGAGTCAACGTCACAAGGCAAGCTCTTTTCTTCATTACAACAACGCCTAAAGGCAGTTAATTTAACGCCGACCAGTGACGCTGAGGCTGCAGCCAACTTTAATGAATTACAATTAATTACTGCTGCGGCAGACACCTATGAATATAACCGTAGCCTAGCGGATGTGGTTAATTCATTGGCGACGTTATCGGATGGTGTCTTAGCTGAAATTAATGTCCCCCAAGGGCAAAGTTTGCCTTCGAAACAATCTAATGCCTTAGTGGGTAATCCATCTTTTGGGCAGTGGCAAAATAATAGTAATGGCACCTCGATTTGGGCTTGGTATGGCATGTATTCTATGTTTAATAATGTGTTGGGGCGCAACAGTTATAACTCGTGGTCATCGCGGCCTCATTATAGTTATTATAATAACACCGGTCGCAACCGTTGGGGTTCTAGTTCTGACGTGACAAAAAACTACGGCTTAAGCCAGAAAAACCCAACACGCTATAACAAACCCAGTGTTGCGACAAAATCACGTTATTCTAAAGCCGTTAATCGCTCGTCTAGCTTTTCAACAAAGTCATCATCGCGTTCATCATCAAATAGCAGTAACCGCAGTAGCTCGTATGGGTCGAGCAGTCGCAGTTCATCTTTTTCAAGCTCACGCAGTTCATATTCAGGTAAATAGGGGATCCACATGCTGATAGACTATATTAATATTGAAGTAGATTTAGCCGCTTATTACTTAATCGATTTTATTATTGCAATCGCACTCCTCAGTGCTATTCGCTACCTAGCGGGTTGGGTCAGTAATGTATCGTCAACAGATGAGCTAGCACAAAAAGACAATAAAGCCTTTGGTGTCTCGATAGCCGGTGCGATGATTGCAGTCAGCATAATGCTGGTTGGCGTAGTGTCTGGTGAGTCGGGTTATAGCTTAGCTAATGAAGCATTAAACATGGTCGTTTTTGGTTTTAGCGGCATCGTTTTAATGTGGCTCACACGAATACTTTTTGACCGCATTTCGTTCCCCAATGTGTCAATACAAAGCTTGATAATGCAAGGAAACTTATCTGCCAGCTTAATTGATGCCAGTAACATGATCGCAACGGCCATTATTATTCAAGGTGCGATGACATGGGTTAACGGTGACTTAAGTTTTTCATTATTTGCCGTGATATTAAGTTTTTTAGCAGCCCAAATTATTTTAGCCTTAGCAACGTATTATCGAGTCAGAGTATACCAACATCGTCATGTAAACAAATCGTTACACGATGCCATTGCAAGCAACAATCTTGCTCTAGCGATACGCTTTAGTGCTTATCGAATAGGCGTGGCAATAGCGGTCAGTGCTGCTTTTACACTCGTAGAATACGAACAATTTGCCTTTATGAGCGTATTCTTAATATGGTTTGTAGCCGCGTTGGGTATTTTTGTATTGCTTAATTTAAGCGCCATTGTGATTCGCTTAGCGGTGTTAAAAAACATCGATGTGGCGCAAGAAGTAGGCGAACAAGAAAATATAGCCGTAGGCGCAATTGAAGGCAGTATTTATATTGTTGTGGGACTATTAATCGCTGGGTTAATTGCGGCTTAATGACACGCTCATTGAATGCCTGTCATGCGTTAATTAAACAGCGTCATTTTGATGGATAAAAATAAAACCCAGTTGTTACTGTTTATTGTCATCGCATTTATTATTGATTATATTCCCTTCGTAAACTTGCCTTTTTTATGGAGCCAGACTTTTTTTCATGAAATAAGTCATGGCTTAGCGGCCATACTAACGGGCGGCCGCATTCACAATATAGCGATTTATTATAATGGCTCTGGTGTTTGTGAAACCAGCGGCGGCATCCCTTTTATTATCGCTTTCGCGGGTTATTCAGGCAGTGTCTTTTGGGGTTATCTCATTTATCGCTTAGCGGGCTCATTGAACGTCAACCAAAGCAGAATATTGGTTTCAATCATTGTAATGATGCTAAGCATTACCCTGCTGTTATGGGCTAGAAACCTCTCAACAATCATTATTTTATGCGTACTACTGTGCATGTATCTATTGCCACTATTTAAAAAAACGTGGTTCAGCATAAAGCAGTTTATCCAGTTGGTTGGCATATTTGTATTATTAGAAGCCATTCGCAGCCCACTTTATTTATTAGATGGACGAAATTTAGGCGACGGTGCAGCCCTAGCTTCAATGACTTGGCTACCTGAAATATTTTGGATTGCCGTGTGGTTTGTATTGGCGGTGAGTAGTGTTTATAGCCTTTGGAAGAAGGCTGACTAATGACGCACTCTTTAAAAAAAGCACCAACCTTTTTTAAGGAGACACTGACAGGAAGCTAAGGTTATCTGGGGCTTATTGCCGATTCGGCGAAGTCATGCCATCCAGTGAACTTGCTTGTGTGATTCTTTTAAGTCCAAAACCACTCTCAATGCCTCATCATCAGTAAAAGATGGCAAACATCATCTCAATGTAAACTACCTTCATGCTGCATTAAAATGCGTATTCCTATAAAAGTCGATAGATTAAATCCTCGGTTACCTTTGGGTAATGGAAAATCCTTATCACCCCATTCCCAAAAATTTAATATTTCCATGACTTTGGCAATAGCTGTCAAAAATGCTCGTGATGTTAATTTACCGGATGTTGCTGTCAGAGTCTGCGGTAAAATACTCATAAGAATTTGGGGCTCACAAGGAAATAAGCGTAACCAGCAATACTTTGCTATGATAACGCCCAATTTATAACACTAGATCAAAATATGAGTGCTCATTTAACTGAAACACCTTTTTCCGACTTAGCTTTAGCGGATGAATTAAAAACAACTCTTGCTGATATGGGCATGGAGTTTTGCACACCCATTCAAGCAGAGTCTTTACCTATTACGTTAAACGGAAAAGATTGTTCAGGCCAAGCACAAACAGGCACAGGCAAAACATTGGCCTTTTTATTAGCTGCTTTACAACACCTACTTAATGACACAGAAACCAAATGCCAACCTGGTAAACCGCGTGCATTAATTTTGGCACCGACCAGAGAGCTTGCGATTCAAATTCACAAAGATGCGCAAGAGCTGACTAAAAACTTAAATATCACTAATGCCATTTGTTATGGCGGTAAAGGCTATGAAGAACAAAAAGCCATGTTTAAAAAGCCCGTTGATATATTAATCGGCACCCCTGGGCGCTTAATCGACTTTTTTAAACAAAAAATTTACACCTTACGCGAAGCTAAAGTCTTAATTTTAGATGAAGCCGACCGTATGTTTGATATGGGGTTTATTCAAGATGTTCGTTTTTTATTAAACCGCATGCCCGATGCCGATAAACGCTTAAGCATGTTGTTTTCAGCCACCATGAACCAAAAAGTGATGGAGCTGGCTTATGATCACATGAATAACCCAGTGACTATTAAAATAGAAGCCGATAGCCCAGCTGTTGATCGTATCGAGCAAATTTTGTATCACCCAGCTAATGATGAAAAAATAGCACTGCTTATTGGCTTAATTCAAACTCTAAAACCGGAACGCAGCATTATCTTTATTAATACTAAACGTGCTGCTGTTCGTATTTGGGAATCACTTGAGGGTAACAATTTAAAAGCCGCCATTATTTCTGGTGACATTAATCAAAGCCGTCGCGAAAAACTGTTACAAAAATTTCATGATGGCGAATACAATATTTTAGTGGCGACTGATGTTGCGTCTCGCGGTTTACACATCCCTGACGTATCGCATGTGTTTAACTTCGATTTACCCGATCAAGGTGAAGATTATGTGCATCGCATTGGACGTACCGCAAGAGCTGGAAAAGATGGCCATGCCATCAGCTTTGCCTGCGAAGACTATGCCATGAACCTAATGGACATTGAAAAATACATCGAAAAAAGTATTCCTACGGCTAAAATCACCAATGAAATGATTGTTAAATTAGCACCGCCTGTTCGTATGAAGCACGACAAACCGCCTCAGCATGGCAAGAAGCCTTTTAATAAAAACAGCAACTATAAAGGCAACAAGCCGCGCCAACACAAGCCCAGAAGTGCCAGCTAAAACTTATAAAGTTGGCGGGGCTGTTCGTGACGAGCTACTAGGCTACCCATGGCACGATACCGACTGGGTGGTAACAGGCAGCTCACCGGACAAAATGCTAGGGCAAGGTTTTATGCCTGTCGGTAAAGACTTTCCTGTTTTTTTACACCCCACGACTAAAGAAGAATATGCCCTAGCGCGTACTGAACGAAAATCGGCACCTGGCTACCAA
This sequence comes from uncultured Gammaproteobacteria bacterium, assembly GCA_964480635.1. Taxonomy (GTDB): domain Bacteria; phylum Pseudomonadota; class Gammaproteobacteria; genus CAYZQE01. The sequence continues at coordinate 22,888 of CAYZQE010000011.1, forward strand.
GGTTTTACCTTTAATACTGACCCTAATATTAGTATCGAAGAAGACTTGTCTCGACGTGATCTCACCATTAATGCCATTGCTCAAGATGACGACGGTTTGCTAATTGATCCGTTTAATGGCCAACTAGATATCGACAATAAAATTTTGCGGCATGTCTCTAACGCCTTTCAAGAAGACCCTGTACGTGTCTTACGTTTGGCTCGATTTAAAGCTCGTTATCACCATCTTGGGTTTACCATCGCTGATGAAACAAAAGCATTAATAAAAACCATGAATGATTCTAGCGAGCTAGATGCCTTAGTACCAGAACGAGTTTGGCAAGAAATGCGTAAAGCATTAAACGAAAAACACCCCGAACAGTTCTTTTATGCCTTAAAAGAATGTCACGTATTACACACACTGTTCCCTCTTATTTATAATTTATTTGGTGTACCGCAAACGGCTAAGTATCATCCCGAAGTCGATACTGGCGTGCATGTAATGATGGCGTTACACAAAACTGTTGAGCATAATTTTGCTGCAAACACCTTGCTTGAGACGCAGTTTTCTGTGTTGATGCACGATTTAGGCAAAGCGATTACGCCTGACGATATTCTCCCTAGCCATCACGGTCACGAACAAAAGGGCCTCAAACTGGTTAAAGCATTTTGCCAGCAATGGCGTATTCCGAAACAAACTGCACGCACTGCTGAATTAACGTGTTTGTATCACACCCATATTCATCGAGCGTTAGAATTAAAACCATCAACATTAGTGGATGTATTTTATCAATGTGATGCGTTTCGTAAACCCTCGCAAATCCAATGTTTATTACAAGCGTGCTTATGTGATTGGCAAGGACGTTTAAACTTTGAAAATGAAGCTTATCCGCAAAAGGAATATGTTGAAATGATGTTAGAAGTCTGTCAACACGTTGACAAAAAAGCCATTTTAGATCAAGGCTTTAAGGGTAAAGAGATCACCGAACAGATTAAAATAGCGCAAATACAGTTGGTTAAACACAAACGCAAAGTCATCCGTGACCATGGCTAATAGATAAAACCCTAGGAACTTGTCCGAGAATAGAGAACCTAGGTTTTAAAACGACTCACCAATTGATTTAAACTACTAGAAACCCGCTCAATTTCAATCGCAGATTGCTCAATAGACTGTGAATCCACCACCGTTTCTTCTGCTAATAACTGAATTGAGTTCACGCTTTGCTGCACATCGGATGTGACCGTTGACTGCTCCTGACTTGAATGGCTAATCTGAGCGGCTAAATCGGTAACTGTTTGATTTGAAACCACGATACCACTCAAAGAGTCGCCTGCTTTTTTAGCGTGTTCAACGCCACTTGAAGCAGCAATTTGACTTGATTCCATCACACTCACCGCTGACTCTGTATTGGATTGCAAACTACTTATAATGGTCTGAATCTCATTGGTAGATTCATGTGTGCGCGTTGCTAAGGTTCGCACCTCATCGGCTACTACTGCAAAACCTCGGCCTTGCTCACCTGCTCGTGCAGCCTCGATAGCTGCGTTAAGAGCTAGCAAGTTGGTTTGTTCGGCAATTGATTTAATAACTTCTGACACTGAGCCTATCTGGGCACTGTTATCAGCTAAGGATTGAATAATGCTCGTTGCCTCATTCACATCCTTAGAGATATTTTCCATTGAGCGAATAGATTCTTCAACCACCGTATTACCAACCGAGGCATTTTCAGTGGCTTCATAACTGGCAGCCTTAGCCTCATCCGTTAAACTGACGACTTGAGCAGATGATGCATCTAACTGCGTAATCGCTGATGCCACCGACATAGTTTGCTGGCTTTGAGTTGATATTTTACCCACTGTCGACGAAATTAAAGCCTTAGATGACTGGGCAGCCGTCTCAATTTGACCTGCTGATATCTTTACCTCATTCACAATAGTATGAATACTGTCAATAAAGGTATTAAATGCTGAGGCTAAACCACTCAATTCATCGTTGCCAGACACGTGTAAGCGCTGTGTTAAATCGGCCTCACCTTGAGAAATTTCAGTCATTGCCTCTGATAAGACTAAGACTGATTTTTTGATTTTACGCGACACTATGAGTGCCACTAGTAGCCCAACCACCAACGCTACAACACTGACGATAAGACTGTTAACCGACAATGATTCAGCTTTCTTCTCAGCTAACTTACCTTCATGCTCCAACTCTTCCCACGACTCGCCTTCCATCCTTAAACTGACAGCAGCTAAAGCGCTGCCTATATGATGCAATTGATCAAGCTCCTCTTTAGTCGGATTATACAAGCCCTCTGCTGCCATCATTTTTTGGCTCAATGAATAAAATTTTGTATTGTACTGAGCATTAAAATCGTCAATGTCACTCATTTGTTTTAGGTGCTTCTGGGATAAGTCGAGGCCCCGCAACGTAAAAAGAGCGTCTTCTAACTCATAATCATAAATTCTAAATAGCTTAACATTGTCTTTACTCAAGATGGTTAAAAAGCTTTCAACTGCCAGTTGTTTATGACTTATCGCTCGATAAGTTGCTTCTGACTCTTGGGTTTGAATGCGATATAGACCACTAATATTTTCAATGTTTGAATCTATGCTGGCTAAATTAATATAGCTATAAATTGATAAAGCGACCATTATCATTAAAATCAAGATAGGCGCGAGCAGTAATTTTACGCCTAATTTCAAATTATCTAATACCATATCTATTGTCCTATTGGCTTAACACAAGTGCATTAATATTTTTTTCGATGGATAACATAGCCGATAACACATCACTGCGTTTTTTATCACTCGTAGGCTTTGGTTTTTCGGCATTGCTTTGTAATTTTAAGTGAATTTTAATGCGAGCAATTTCGGCGATTAACATACTGACCGAATCATAAACATCTGACCGGGTTAGCTTACCTATTGGGTAGCTCGGTACTCTAAAGGGCTTTAAACCTATTTTTTTCTGAAACTCCACTATTTGATGCACGTTAAGATAACCTTGTAACAACACCTGATCTGGTGTTATTTCTGCATCAGTTTTAGGTAGGTTTGACGTCGTACTGACGCTAATTTGCTGCGCCATATCTTTGATTTGCACACTGGCTTCCAACACGTGGTAATACACATCCGTTGGGGTTATTTTTTTAGCTAAAAAATCCAGCATAAAAGACACCTTCCATAGGTTTTCATAGACATTACTGGGGCTTTTTCCATCCACATAAATGGCGTCAACACCTGCTTGCCCTATGCTTTTTTGCTGTTGTATTTTATGCACTTGTTTTAAAATTAATTCGGCTTGCCCGAAGACATCGCCAAGGGTAATTTTTCTAAGCGGTATCGTTTGAGTAAATATTGCATCATTATTAATGCTCGCCAATTTTTTTAAAACTTCTAAAGATTTACCGTAAACGTGCAAAGGTGTTTTATAAACTTGCACATCAGGTATGCGTGGTGTACCGGTGGTACCCAGTTTATTTCTAAGGTGCTGTACTTCAAGCACAATTTGCTCGGTGACTAAAAAAACATCACTCGGTGTTTTGTTGGCCATTAACGGCATTGACACACTGGCTAATAAAAATACTAACCCTGCTTTAACATTCATAACTTCATCCAAAAATAAATCATTAAATTAACTGTAGATGAATTTTGATTTTTTTCATCCTCAATATTAAAATTTATCGACAATGAATTGAATTACTTTAGGTTTATTCGGGACATTAAAAATTTATCTATATTTAACAGTGCATTGGGTGCAATGAATTTTGCCAGCAACATAAAAAGGGGTCAGTACCCTTTTTTAATATATTCTTAATTTGTGGTGCTCCTCTCTAAAGGGTACTGACCCCTTTTAAGAAGAAGGTATTCACTAACATACGTTTAGTCGTCTAAATTTTAAGCTTGAAAATCAACGCTTCGACAGTAGGGATTAAACGCGGCGTCAACTTAATAGCCAAAAACATGCCTATGATAATACCCGTCGTGTTTGCCAGTACATCAAGTAATTCGGCATATCTATAGCCCGACAACCCTTGAAGTAACTCAATTATGCTGCCAAATGCAATGAGTATTAACGCGAGTTTTATGTGTTGTTTTATTTGAGCCGTTTGAAATACTAATGAGCACCACCACGCCAAAACGGCATAACTGACTAAGTGATGTAATTTATCATTACCCTTTGGGATGTGTTCAGTAGGTAATAATGAGGCAATAAAAATCACTGCGAGCATGGCATAAGCGATGCCTCGCCACAGTGATTGATATTTTAGTGTTGGAATGGGGGTTAAACCGCGTTAGCTTGCAGAAGAATAAACTGATTGGGCTGCTTTAAGCGCAACGCCCGTGTTTATTTTTGCACCAGTGTCTGATAACACAGCTTCTAAAGCAGATAAACATAATAAAATATTTTCAGAGCGTGCGGTGTGCCCCATTAAACCAATACGCCAAACCTTACCTGCTAATGCACCTAGGCCTGCGCCAATTTCTAAGTTATATTCATTTAACAAACGGCTACGAACCAACGCATCATCAGCACCTTGTGGGATAGTCACTGAATTTAACTGAGGTAAACGATCAGCTTCATTCACTACAAAATTTATACCCATGGCTTCTAAACCTGCTTTAAGCGCATTATGTTGATGTGCATGGCGTTTCCAAGCATTTTCTAGGCCTTCTTCACGCACCATCACCAATGCTTCATGTAAGCCATATAGCGCGTTAACCGGTGCTGTATGGTGATAAGTACGCTTTGCACCTTCGTCCCAATAACCCATTAATAAGTTTAAATCTAAAAACCAGCTTTGTACTTTTGTTTTTCGGTTTTTAACTTTTTCTAAAGCGCGCTCACTAAACGTGACTGGTGATAACCCTGGCACACATGACATACATTTTTGCGTACCAGAATAAACCGCATCAAGACCCCATTCATCTACCTTTAAAGGTGTGCCTGCTAAGGACGTCACACAATCTGCAATCACTAAACAATTATGCTTATGCGCCAGCTCCCAAATGCCTTTAGCATCAGACTGGGCACCTGTTGATGTTTCTGCGTGAACAAAAGCAACTATTTTAGCATCTGGGTTAGATTCTAACGCTTGCTCTAGTTTAGCCAAATCAACCGCATTACCCCAATCATCAGAAACAACAATGGCTTCGCCACCGCAACGTTCGATGTTTTCTTGCATACGGTTGCCAAACACACCGTTAATACACACCACCACTTTATCACCTGGTTCTACTAAGTTTGCAAAACACATCTCCATGCCTGCTGATCCTGGTGCAGAAACAGGGATGGTCATTTGATTATCTGTTTGAAAAACGTATTGCAATAATATTTTTACTTCATCCATCATACCCACAAACTCTGGATCTAAATGACCAATCGTTGGGCGAGCAATTGCACTTAAAATACGTGGGTGAACATCAGAAGGCCCCGGACCCATTAAAGTACGAATAGGAGGATTAAATGAAGTAATTGTGGTCATATTTTGAAATTCCTAAATTGAATGAATAGTTATGCGATTTTAGTGAATATCGCGATACAATGTAAACACTAATTATAAGGTAAATATCACGCACCTTTACCTTATTCTTCCATTCATAATTTATTTTTGCAAAAACCTATGTCATTTAATGCTCAAAATGGTGAATTTAAGTTCACTGACTGGAATAAAGATCAAGTTATTAATGACTTAGGCGTCCTCATTCCTAAGCACACGCTCTTGTTTAGTGATAACGAAACCACCCCTTACGAATGCGATGGTTTATCGGCTTATCGCCAACAGCCTAAATTAGTTATATTAGCCGAGGCAATAGACCAAGTTCAAAAAGTAGTTGTTTACTGTAAACAACATAAAATCCCTATGATTGCTCGTGGTGCGGGCACAGGTTTAGCAGGTGGCACACTAGCCATTCATAACAGTATTGTAATTGGTTTAGCTAAATTTAATAACATCAAACATCTCGACCCTGTCTTGCGCCACGCTGTTTTAGAGCCGGGTGTGCGTAACCTAGCCATTAGTGAAGCAGCGGCTGAATTTGGCTTATATTATGCCCCCGACCCTTCTTCACAAATTATTTGCAGCATTGGCGGCAATGTGGCCGAAAATTCTGGTGGCGTACACAGTTTAAAATATGGCTTAACCGTTAATAATGTATTAGCCCTAAAATACATTGATAGCGATGGTGATATTATCACTTTAAATAGCGACCTTAACCATCATAATGGCTTTGATCTATTAGCTTTATTTAATGGCTCAGAAGGCATGCTAGGCATCATGATTGAAATTACCGTGCGCCTGATCCCTAAGCCTCAAACGGCTCAAGTGTTATTAGCTGGGTTTGATAAAATAACCGATGCAGGTGCTTGCGTTCGTGACATTATAGCCAGCGGCATTATTCCTGCTGGTTTAGAGCTAATGGATAAGCTGGCTATTTCTGCCGCCGAAGATTTTGCCCATGCAGGTTATCCTGATTGCACAGCATTGCTTATTTGTGAGCTTGATGGCTTAGATATCGAGGTTTCTGAGCACATCGAGCAAGTTAAACGCATCATGACTCATAATCATTGCAGTAGTTTAAAACAAGCTATGAACGAAACAGAACGCCAATTATTATGGAAAGGACGTAAATCGGCCTTTCCTGCGGTGGGTAGAATATCACCCGATTATTACTGCATGGATGGCACTATTCCGCGCAAAACATTACCCGAAGTGCTTGAAAAAATTAATGACTTCTCTGAACATTATGGTTTAGCAGTTGCTAATGTATTTCATGCCGGTGATGGTAATTTACACCCCTTAATTTTATATGATGCCAACATTGAGGGTGAGCTTGATAAAGCAGAACAGTTTGGCGCAGATATTTTAAAATTGTGCGTCGAAAAAGGGGGGGCTATTACGGGTGAACATGGTGTGGGCATTGAAAAAATAGACTCAATGTGCGAACAATTTAACCAAGCCGAGTTAGCCCAGTTACACGCTATTAAAGCCGCTTTTGATGAGCATGGCTTATTTAACCCCGGCAAAGCTGTGCCCGAATTGCATCGTTGCGCCGAACTGGGGGCGATGCATGTGCATCATGGTGAATTACCCCATCCAGAGTTGGAGCGTTTTTAATGAACATACCCAACCAAGATAAAAGTTTAGAGTTATTGCAACAGGTTGAAAGCCTGTTAGCTGATAAGCAAAACGCTAACATTCAAGGGCAAGGCTCGCGGCCTAATACACCTAAGCCCACATCTGGCTCGGTTATCTCACTTAAAGAGCATATTGGCGTCATTAATTACGAACCTTCAGAATTGGTTATTAAGGTGAGAGCGGGCACTTTAATTAAAGACATTCAGCAATTATTACAAGATAACCAACAACAATTAGGCACCGACTTCCCCGACTATGGCAGTTCAACGGTTGGTGGTGCTATCGCAACAGGTGAAACAGGCTCAGGCCGCCCTTTTTTAGGGGCTATTCGCGACCAAGTATTAGGTTTAGGCATTATTAACGGCAAAGCCAAAGCGTTAAACTTTGGCGGTCAAGTAATGAAAAATGTCGCTGGATACGATGTGTCTCGTTTACTTTGCGGCAGTCGAGGTCAATTGGCGGTTATCACTGATGTCACACTTAAAGTGGTGCCTTTAACGCAGCACATCACCATTGCCTTAGAGCCGCAACAAGACACCTTAAAACAAATTAACCAATTAGCGGCTAAAGCCTTACCCATCAGTGCTGCTGTTATCGACCAAGGCCAGATAACAATGAGACTGTCAGGTTCAAACGCAGTCACCCGTCATGCCATGCATCAAATGAAGGCTAAAATCAGTCCGGTAGACAATCACTATTGGGCTTCAATCCATAATAAACAGCATGAGTTTTTTGCTAGCAGTGAGGCCATTTGGCAAGTGCGTTTAGCGGCAACACAAGTACTTGATGCTTATGACCCTGATAGCTTCATTGATTGGTGTGGCCATCAGCGTTATATCAAAGGCAAGCATGATTTTAATAATCTAAACGATGTCAGTGTTGTGCCCTTTAAAAACATTAAGACAAACAAACCTCAAAATAATAGTGATGATGCAACTCAACAACTGCATCGTGCTTTAAAAACTGCTTTTGATGAGCATTCACTTTTTAACCCGCTTTAAAACTTATGCAGACCTCTCTCAAACCAGATCTTTTAAAAACCGCTCGTGGACAACGTATTGATGATATTTTACGTAAATGTGTGCACTGTGGCTTTTGTTTAGCAACTTGCCCAACTTATCAATTAACAGGTGATGAACTGGATAGCCCACGCGGTCGCATTTATCAAATAAAACAAGTGTTTGAAGGCCAAGCTGCGGACAACAATACACAACTGCATTTAGATCGCTGCCTCACCTGTCGCTCTTGTGAAACCACCTGCCCTTCGGGGGTAAATTATGCAGAACTGCTAGATTATGGCCGCGAAGAAGTGAATAGCATTATCAAGCGCCCTGCTTTACAACAAGGCACTATTCGCTTGTTAAACAGCTTTTTGCCTTACCCCAAAAGACACTCTTTTTCGTTTAAAGCCTTATCGTTTTTAAAGCCGCTTATCCCCAATATTTTAGGTCAAAAAATACCTTCTATTCGACCTGCCAAAAAATATCCCGTCACGCAACGCCAAAACTTTCAAAATGTCTTTTTACTAGAAGGCTGCGTGCAATCAACTATTAGCCCTAACACCAATCAAGCCGCTGTTGCCGTATTAAGCAGCATGGGCTATCAAGTGATTAAAGAAAAAAGCCCAAAATGCTGCGGTGCATTAAGCCATCACTCTGGCAATGAAAAAAACACCTTGGCATTTATTAAGAAGCAATTAGAGCAGTGGCAAAAAGTAGATGACAAAACACCGTTAAGTGCCATTATCTCAACCGCAAGCGGTTGTGGTGTGATGTTAAAAGATTATGAGCGTTTATTACCTAAGCATGACCAAAAAACATATCAAAATTTACTCGATAAAATCGTTGATATCAGTGAATTATTAGACATTGGTCATTTAAAACCACAATTAAAGACTAAGCAAAGCAGCATAGCCTTTCATGCGCCTTGCACTCTAAACCATGGACAGCAATTAGCGGCACGGCTAAAAGAAAACCTAACAGCTTTAGGCTATCAATTAAAAGAGCCTAAAAACGCACATATCTGCTGTGGTTCAGCAGGAACCTATTCCATCATGCAAGCTAACTTATCGACGCAATTAAAAAACAATAAAGTAAAGGCTTTAGAAGAAACGAACTGTGAACTGATTATTACGGCTAATGTGGGTTGTGAGCACCACCTTGCATCAACATGTAAAGTCAATGTCAGGCATTGGATAGAGCTAATTGCTGATGATTTAATACCGAGCTAAAACATATCAATTTCACCAATATCCATATTTTGGTTCACCACGGCTTTGGTTGATGATAATGCGGCGAAATCTGCACTGGCTTTTTTCGCTAAGTCTTCCATTTGCTGCGCTCTTTCTTTTAACGCCTCATCACTTTGGTCTTCGTTAGCCAACCAATGCAGCTCTATAATTTGCCCGATAAACATCTGTAAGGTGCCAATTTTTATATTCAAGTGTGCCATTAATTGAGTCACCATATCATCCGACTGCAATGACATAACGCCCTTTTGAATGTGCGTCTGAATGCTTTCGGATAACTCGGTTATTTGCCCCGTTCTGGATAAAATATTTTCATTAATACTTTGTGTTTGTAACCACATTTCACTGATTTCAGTTTGCGCTTCTTCTATCAGCGCCATGTCCGTGTTACTAATGCTACTCAGTGTTTCTTGCACATTCGAAATAGAGTCACGCGTGCTGGTGGTTAAGCCTCTAATTTCATCACTAAATTGTGCAGTACGATGAGACAAATTGCGTACTTCATCGGCAACCACGGCAAAACCTCTACCTGCCTCACCCGCTCTTGCGGCTTCTATTGCTGCATTAAGTGCTAGTAAATTGGTTTGACTGGTTATTTGATCGACATCGTCTAATAAATTAACCACGTCATTGATGCGATCAAACATATTGCCAAAATCACCTGTGATACTGTTACTGGTATTCGACATTTCGCGGATAGTTTGAATAAACTTGGCGACGATTTGTTCGGTCTCTTTGGTAAAGTTACCCACCGATTCGCCATCCTTTTCTTCATCGGTTTGGCTCGTAAGCATTAATAGTTTTTCAACCAATTCGTCTAATATTTTATTTTGATTCGCCGTTTCAGCATGAATCCCCATTACACTGCCCGACAGATTAGATGTGGAGTCAGCAATGATGTTTTTAACTTGATCTAGGTCTTGTGTCACCGTATTAAATTGATCTGCCATTTGCTGAATAGCTTGATCTCTAGACGCCGTATAGTTGATTAAAGCCGAATATTTTTCACTCTCTTCGTCTGCTGTTTTTAGCTCAGTGGTGGATGGTTTAAACAGTATCCATAATTGCAACGCAATCACTAACATTAAGCTCAGCGTTTGCCATAATCTATCAACACTAAAAAAAATGAGCGCAATAGCTATTAACAATAAAAAAACACTGCCTATCGACAGCTTTGTAGACAATGACATCATAAGCTTCCAAATATACTTATTATTGAGTATAGAACGGCAATTTAAAAAAACACTTTAATAATTTATACTTTCACTTTCTCCCAAAGAATGGGGCCAATTTGATCTAGTGGCATAGCGCAATGCTCACCACACGCTTCAATGGCTGCTTGTGGCATCGTTGCGACCTCTGCGGTATCAACAGCTTGCACCATCACCTCTCCACCATGCCGCTGAATTTTTTTGGCCCCCGCTGCACCGTCAGCATTAGCCCCTGTGAGCACGCCATTCTCACAAAAACTGAGAATACCAAAGCATGAAATACGACTTAATCAGGGGCTTCATTTTTAAATGACTCGTTGTGTGATCGTATAGCCTAAAGAACAGGTGAACCACTAAAGGCTCTGTAAAACCCCTAACAAAACAGCATATCTAGCACCCTTCCCAATGGCTACCAAGCTAATAAAAAATACAAAATTCATTTTCATCATGCCTGCAATAAAAGTAAGACCATCACCCACTATGGGCATCCAAGCCAACAGCATTGACCATGCGCCATAGCGTTGAAACCAACGCTGAGAATATTGTAATTTTTCTTTTTTAAACGGAAACCATTTTTTACCTTCAAAATAAAGAAAGTACTTACCCATATAATAATTAACCACGGCACCCAATGTATTACCCGTGGTCGCAAAGACCCAAAGCATCAACACATCGTAATCCTGTTGCATCAAAGCAATAAGAGTCACTTCTGAAGCACCAGGTAATAAAGTCGCCGATAAAAAAGCGGTTAATAAAAGCCCTAAATAAACATCCATTCAGTTTTAAGTTTTAAGTTATTATTCAGTCATATTATCTTAGATGACTCACTATGA
>CAYZQE010000011.1:34393-40616 GCA_964480635.1 uncultured Gammaproteobacteria bacterium
AGTTTTAAGTTTTAAGTTATTATTCAGTCATATTATCTTAGATGACTCACTATGACTCAAGTAAACCCTTTAAAACCGTTACAACAACAACTAGAGAGCGTTATCGTTGGTCAAAAAAAATTACTCGAACGCTTGTTAATTGCCCTTTTAGCCGACGGACATATGCTCTTAGAAGGTCCTCCCGGTTTAGCTAAAACAACCGCCGTTAATGCCTTGGCAACGGGCATTAATGCTCAGTTTCAGCGCATTCAATTTACGCCTGATTTAATGCCATCTGATTTAACAGGCAGTGACATTTACGACCCCAAAGACAATAGCTTTCAGTTTAGTGCTGGGCCTATTTTTAACCAAATTGTGTTAGCAGATGAATTAAACAGAGCGCCGCCTAAAGTGCAATCGGCCTTATTAGAGGCGATGGCCGAACAACAAGTGACTGTGGGCAATCATACTCATCAACTAGATGCGTTTTTTTTAGTCTTAGCCACGCAAAACCCACTAGAGCAATTTGGTACCTTTGCTTTACCAGAGGCTTTGCTCGACCGTTTTTTGTTTAAATTTATTATTGATTATCCAAGCCAAGAAGAAGAAATTGTCATTGTGCAACGCGCACGCTTAGCTAAAGAAGAGCAAAACAAAGCTCCATTATCTGCTTTGTTAAGCACTAAAGACATATTAAAACTACGCCACCAAGTGAACCAAGTTTTTATTGAGCCAAGCTTAGAGGCCTATGTCGTGCGCTTAGTCGCAGCCACGAGAAATGTGGGCTCTGTCAAACCAGAATGGACTGATTTAGTCAAGAATGGTGCCTCTCCAAGAGCCTCTATTGCGTTACTTAATGCCGCCATGGCTAAGGCTTTTTTACAACAACGTGACTATGTGATACCCGAAGATATTATTGATTTAGCACCCGATGTGTTACGCCATCGTTTGGTATTAGATTTTTCGACTCAAGCCGAAGGCATTGATGCCGATGCCATTATTCAAGGGTTAATTGAAACCCTCGACGCGCCTTAATCTGCGTTTGCTTAATCAGAGGCTCCTTGACAACATGGATATAACGCAACAACCATTGCTCAGTGACCAAGAAATACAACTGCTATTAAAGTCATCTGCTTTGCAAAATCATGGTCATATGATGAGCAACCGCTTTGCCGCAGCAGGCGAACACCCCTCAGAAGTGATTGGCTCTGGCATGGACTTTGCCGACCGCCAGCCCTATATAGCAGGTGATGACCCTCGCTTTATTGATTGGCGGGCGAGTGCGCGTAGCGGAAAAACATTAATTAGACGTTATAACACCGAGCTCAGCGCCCCTAGTTGCGTGGTAATTGACCGCAGGCCGAGTATGTTATTTGGCACTCATACTCGCTTAAAAGCGACCCAAGCGATTCGAGCAGGAATTCGTTGTGGAGCGCAACTATTAACCGCAGGCCAACAATTGGCTTGCCTTGTCGTTGATGAACAAAACTATTGGCAAGCAGCATCAAATAGCCTTGTTAGCTTTAGTAAAACAGCCAAACATGCAGCCAGAGCTTGCCCTCCTTCGCATCAAGCTTCGCCCACTCATTGGTCACACATTAGTGATTTATTAAAACAAAAACTCACCCAAGGCAGTCGCTTAATTCTTATTTCAGATTTTATAAGCGACGCCTCTTTTAGCTTAGCGGATAGCAAAGCATTACGTTATTTAAGCCAGCACTATAACCTAAGCCTATTACGCATTACCGATAAGGCAGAACAAAACTTTAAGCAACAAACCATTCATTTAAATAGCTCAAGTCATCACCTAAAACTCAATAGCAAAAAAGACTTAAAGGCTTTAAACACACACATAAATGAACAACAAAGCACATTGAGTAACGACATTAAAAAACTTAAATGTGCCCATCAAATTATATTTACCCACGATAAACTCACTCACTTAAACGTGTTTCAAAATTAACCATGAACGACAGTATAAACAGCCAAGTTGATAACTTAGCCGACATTGTGGGTATGGATGCTATTCTTCAACCCCAATCAATATCTCCGATGATAATCGCTATTGTCGCTATTATTTTTGCTGCACTGTTATGGCTGTTTTATGAGCGTTTTAAGCGTAGCACTCAAGGTCAGTTAAGACGCCTTAAGCAGCAATTACAAAACGCCCAGTTATCACCCAGAGACGGCGCCCATAAAATAGCCGTGTTATTTAAAAACCATCACTTTAATGTCGAACAGCTTAACGTATTAAAACAGCTGCGTTTTGCACCCACGCCACCTTCTTTAAATCAAATTTTAGATTTTATAGCCCATGTTTAATGCGTTTTATTTTATAACGCCACTTTGGCTAGTCGGTGTTCTAGCCGTGTTTTTAGGGTTATTTTTTAGCCCTAAAAGACACATTAAAACACCCAAAGTGATTCAATCTATTACCTTATATTACCCTTTATTAAACGCTTTAAATAAAACGCAAACAGCTAAAAAATCAAACCATCATTCTGCTTTAATCAGTCTTATTGTTATTTGTATTTTTATAAGCCTTGCCCAACCAGCCATAAAAACACCTTTAGAAAACAAGCAGCAAAAAACCCAAGCGGTTGATTTAATTTTAGTCGTTAATACCAGTGTCAGCATGGTATTGCGCGACTATATGGATGAAGATAACCATGGCGAACTCATTCAACTAGACCGAATGACAAAAACAAAACAGCTCTTAAAGCAATTAGTGACGCGTTTTAAAGGAAAAAGAATTGGCTTAGTGGTGTTAGGAAGACCCGCCTCTGTTTGGTTGCCACTGACTGGTGACAAATGCCAAGTACAACATGCCATTGCACGCTTACAAACCACTTTGGGCGGGCGCACCAACGATATTGGCGCAACGTTGCAACTGGTTTTAAAACACTTTAAACAACCCTCAACGTCGCAAAAAACAGTGCTATTAATCAATGATGGATATTTACAAATTGGTTCGGTGTCGCCCCTTCAAGGCATTCAACAGCTAGTTGAAAAGGGCTTTATTTTACATAGCCTTGCCATTGGCTCGCCACAACGCCCTAATTATTCTTTGGGTATTGGTCATTTAATTTATGCACCCGTTGACTTAAAACTCATGGGCTCTTTGGCTAAGGCGGGGCAAGGAAAAATGATTCATGCATGGAACAATGAAACGGTTAATGAATTATTGACCCTTTTAGACAAGCCCATTTTAACACCTACGCTGTCAAAAACGAGGTTCACCATTAGCGCCTTGTATTTTTACCCCCTTGGTTTGGCGATGCTGTTAATGCTGCTATTAGTGTTCCCTTTTAAATCTTTATTCATTAAAAAACCAGCATGACTTTAAGCGAACTATTAGCCTCGTTATATTGGCGTGAAGCCCTTCTACTGTATTTATTGGCATTGCCATTAGCATTGATCTTATTGAATCAATTACAGCAACAACGGCAGTGGCAAAAATTGGCCCCCAAACATTTGTTACCTTGGCTACAAATCAACAACAAACACACCTCGTCAACCCTACCATTAATTTTTTTAGGCTTTGCATGGTGCTTTTTAGTTATTGCCCTATCTGGCCCTAGATTGGTCGATTGGGTGCCACCAGAACAACAAGCAAAACCCGCTACCTTAGTTATTGTCATTGATCTATCCGCCAGCATGAATGCAACAGACACCTACCCCAGTCGCCAAACTCAAGCTTTGCAATGGTTAAAACAAGTCACTAAAAACAAACCTAAACATTTAAAAATAGGTTTAGTGCTGTTTGCTGGCCATGCTTTTACTCTAATGCCTGCCACGGTTGATCAAGCTGTCATTACGCATTTTATTGAACAATTAAATGGCCTTAAATTACCCACTTTGGGCAATGACCTTAGTGCTGCCTTAAGCGTTGCAAAACAACAGTTTAAAACTGATGACATAGAACAGCATATTTTGGTGTTAACTGATGGTGATCTCTCTAAAGCCGAACAAACAAGAGCTGAAATAACCGTTAACAATAGCCCACATCAAAGCTTTAACTTTATTGGTTTTGGTGGCAGCAAGGCGGTAAACATACCTAATGACGACGGCAGTTATTTATTACAAAATGGCAGGCCTGTTCAAAGCCGAACACAAACCGTTTGGCTAAAACAAATAGGGGCAAAGCCACGATCAACTTATCAACACTATCAGCAAATAAAGCGCTTCACTTTAAAACAGGTGATTCAATTAAAACAACCTCGCCTAAGCCTAAGCGCTCAACAACATGTGCTGTGGAATGAGTTATTTAGCTATCCTTTAATACTCGCTTTGTGTCTTTTTATTGCCAGTTTATGGCAAGCCAATAAACACGTACCACACATAATAATCAGTGTCTTTTTTGCTGCTTTATTATTGAGCCATAGCCCTTCTAGCCATGCGGCCAACCATTCATTATTTAAGCAAGCTCATTTCGATCAAGCTAATGCGGCGTTAAATCATCAACAATATCAATCGGCACAACACTTATTTGCACAAATAGATAGTGACGAGGCCTCTTTTGGTGAAGGCATTGCCTGCTTTCGCCAAGCCAAATATCACTGTGCGACACGTGCTTTTAGCAAGGCTGCGTGGCAAACCAATAAACCAACACTGCAAGCTAGCGCAGTGTTTAATTTAGGCAATAGCTATTTCTTTTTAGGCCAATATGAACAAGCATCGGTGCTATTTGAAGACGCTAGGAATTTAGGTTTTAATAAGCAAAAAGCGCTTAAAAACTTACAGTTTTCTAACGCTATGCAACAAGCCGTGTTACAACAAATTAAGGATATTAAAAAGATTTTTAGACGTGCAAAATGGCGTGCTGCCATTGCGGGTGAGCAAACACCTAATTTACAAGACATTGTTTCTACACAAAATAATTTATTACGGCCTCAACATAAAAAGTCGCCGCAATTTATGCTGAGGCAAAATATAAACCAGCAAGTCAGTTTGGCCTTAGGCATTAACGATAAAAATGTAAATGGAACAACTCAATGGATTAAAACAGAACAAGTAGCATCACAAAGCACATCGTATTTATTAAAACGTTTATTTGAAATGGAATTGGCGATTCCAGCCCCCTTAAAAAAGCCACAAACCATTGCAGGAAAGCGTTCATGGTAAGGTTTTTAACTTTGGGTTTATTGCTATTAAGCACTCATATTTATTCGGCTGAACTACGTGTCTCATTGAGTGAAAAAACAGTTGAAATGGGCAAGGCTATACAGGTTGTATTTACCTATGAAGGCATTAAAGAGCCAGAAACAATTGATTTAGAGCTTTGGCAAAATGATTTTCATATCCGACAAAGTGACTCAGATTTATCACAACACAAAAATGGCGCTATTATCAGCACCACTAAAGTGCTTTTATACCCCCGTAAAGTGGGCGACTTTACCTTAGATGCCATTGCCCTAGGGGGTAGCTTTGTTAAATCCCTACACGTTACCGTCACCCCATCTATTCGTAACCAAATTGATGCCACGCCATTAATTCATAAAATAAAAACAAGCTATTGGGCTGATGAACCCATTTTTATTACCGTAGACGTCCCTTTACACAACAGCCATAACGAAGTCATCGCCAAAGCATGGGAGCCAAAAGGCATGACTGCCATAGCCTTAAAAAGCATAAAAACCGCAACTCATGTTCAGTTAAAATGGATGCTCTACACGCCTCATAAGGGCCATTACCGCTTAGACTTACCCGCTATTGTGCAACGAGGTAGAGGCCGCTTTCGCTTTCACTCACCTTTTATAGAATTCACCGTTAAGCCCTTACCCGCCTACTTGCCTAGCAGCGTGGCTTCTGGGCATATAAAAATATCCAGCAAAATCATCAACAACGATGGTCTTAAAGTCGCTCAAATTACTTTTCGTAAAGCTGGCTATTTACCCAAAGAAATTGAAGGTTTACAACAATTCATCACGGCTTTAAGTGATGATGAATTAGCATTAAACATTCAGACGTTAGAGAACATCAACCAAGGCATTGCAAAGCGTCAGGTAAGCGTCACATTACCAGATTGGCTGTGGGGGCAAAATTTAACCTTAAAGGTACGCTATTTTAATACCCAAACTGGTCGTTTAGATACCATTAAGCATCAGCTCCCGAAGGTCTACAACATACCGAGACAGGCTCAACTTATCGCAATTGGACTGGGAATTATTGTCTTATTATTCACCTTAAAAGCATTAAATAAAACCGCACAAAAATGGCGCTACTATAAAAAGTTAAAACAACG